>PSPM01000002.1 GCA_004195435.1 Candidatus Parvarchaeota archaeon
ATTTCTTTATGCCTTATATTTTCATTGTATTTCTTATCTACTAATATTCACAAATTTGCATTTAATATTGGGTTGGTTGGATTAATTTCTGGTTTTCCTTATTTTATTTTGAAAATTTTTGATTTTAATTTAACTAAGTTTTTATCTGGTTATTCATCCCTTCAAGTTTTACATGAATTAATAATTCAGAAATTATCTAGTAATTTTTTAACCATATTTATTGTAGGTTTAATCTTCCTTTTATTTGAATTCTTTATTATGATTGTTTCTAAAAAAAGAAAAAAAGTTTAATCTATAAGGTTTAAATATAGAATTAAACTCTTTTTTTTATGAAAATTGGAGAAGTTATGAAATCTGTTAAAACGATAGATGTGAATCTTAGTCTAGCTAAAGCTTCAGAAATTATGAATTAAGAAAATATAGGTTTAATAACTCATAAAGATATTGTAAAAAATTTTGGAAAAAATGTTAAAGTTTCTGAAATAATGACTACTGAAATTATAAGTATTTCTTCTGAAGAAAATGTTAATGAGGCAATAGAACTTATGAAAGGTAAAAAAATTAGTGTACTCCCAGTAATAGATTCTGGTGGGCTTGTAGGAATTATTTCCACTGATGATATTGCAGTAGATGCTTGCGAGGGAGAAGATTTTTTAATTGATTAAATGATCTTAAATATATTCTTTATATTATTAGCAATTCCCTCTGGATTTTTAATTGCTTGGCTTGCCAGAGATGAATTAGTTTCTGGAAAAAAGTATTTTAGAATCTTAATTATTGTTTCTATTTTGGGGGCTATTGGGGGAATTTTTTATGATCTTACTTATTTAAGTTTGACTTTTGTTTTTTATCTTATTATTAGTTTAATAAGTTTGATTAAAAGTGAAGACCAAAAATGGACTAAAAGAAAACTATAAAAGGATTATTCAAAAATAATTAACATGTTAGATTTTAAAAAAATTGAAGAAAAAGCCAAAAAAGTTTGGAAGAAATATGATAAACAGATTGACAATTCTGTTCAGGATGATAAAAAGAAAAAAATTTTTAGTTTTCTTGAAGGCCCTCCTACAGCTAATGCTCCTCCAGGATTACATCATCTTGAAGTTAGAACTTTTAAAGATTTAATTTGTAAATACCAGTTTATGAAAGGAAATAGTGTTCCTCGAAAAGGTGGTTGGGATTGCCATGGTTTGCCTGTTGAAGTTCAAGTAGAAAAATCTCTTGGATTAAATTCTAAAAAAGATATTGAAAAATATGGAAGTTCTAAATTCATTAAAAAATGCAAAGATAGTGTTTTCTCAAATATTGGTGATTGGAATATTTCTACTGAAGAATTAGCTTATTGGATAGATTTAGAAAACCCATATAGAACTTTAGATAATAATTATATTGAAAGTGTTTGGTGGAGTTTGAAAGAATTATACAAGAAAAAATTATTATATGAAGGTTACAAAGTTGTTCCTTTTTGTCCTAGATGTGAAACACCCTTATCTAGTCATGAAGTTGCTCAAGGATATAAAGATATTAAAGAAGATTCGGTTTATATTGCCTTTGAGATAAAAAATAAACCTAAGGAATATATTTTAGCCTGGACTACTACTCCTTGGACCTTGCCAGGAAATGTCGCTTTAGCTGTCGGAAAAGATCTTGATTATGTGAAAATTAAACTAGCTGATGGTGATTTTGTTTATTTAGCTAAAGAAAGATTAGAAGTTATTAGGGGGGAATATGAGGTTGTTGAGAATATTAAAGGTTCTAATTTAGTGGGAATTGAATATGAACCTTTATTTGATATTGAAAAATTACAAAATGAAAACTCTCATAAAATTATTTTAGGTGATTTTGTTACAACTGAAAGCGGAACTGGTATTGTTCATACTGCTGGAATGTATGGGGAAGATGATTATCAAGTTTGCGAAAAAGAAAATTTGCCTTTAGTGCATACTGTTGATCAGAATGGTGAATTTAATGATCTAGTTCCTAAATGGAAAGGAAAATTTGTTAAAAATGTTGAAAATGAAATAAAGAATGATTTGAAAGAGCGAGGTTTATTATACAGAAAAGAAAAGACTGAACACACTTATCCTTTTTGCTGGAGATGTGATTCTCCTTTGTTATATTATGCGATTGATTCTTGGTTCATTAAAGTAAGCTCTGTCAGGGATAAATTGATTAAAAAAAATAAAGAAATAAATTGGTATCCAGAACATATTAAAGGGGGTAGGTTTGGGAAATGGTTAGAAGGTGCTAAAGATTGGTCTCTTTCAAGATTTAAGTTTTGGGGAACTCCATTACCAATTTGGAGATGTGAATGTGGAGATGACAAAATGATCGGTAGTGTTGCAGAATTGAAAAAAGAATCTTTGAAAAAATTTAAGGAATATGATTTACATAGACCTTGGATTGATAAGATAAAAATAAAATGTACTTGTGGTAAGGAAATGAAAAGAATTCCTGATGTAATTGATTGTTGGTATGATTCTGGTAGTGCAAGTTTTGCTCAATTTCACTATCCTTTTGAAAATAAAAAAGAATTTGAGAGGCAATTTCCATATACTTATATTGCTGAAGCTATAGATCAAACTAGAGGCTGGTTTTATACCTTGCATGTACTGGGAGTTTTATTATTCGATAAACCCGCATATAAAAATGTAATTTGTGCCGGACATATAGTTGATGAAAAAAAGGAAAAAATGAGTAAATCCAAAGGAAATATTATCATTCCTAAAGATATAATTGATAAAACTGGAATTGATGCAGTTAGATTGCAATTTTGCACAACAGATGTTGGCAATTCTAAAAGATTTTCTTATGAATTAATGCGTGAAAATGTTTTGCCTTTTTTAACTGTTCTTGAAAATTCTTATAAATATTATTCTCAATTAGATGGAAAGAAGAATACTAAACAAATAGAGGATAAATGGATTTTGAGTAGACTAAATAGTTTGATTAAGAAAACTACTGAAAACTTGAATAATTTTTCTTTGAATTTAGCTTTGAATGATATAATGGATTTCGTAATTAATGATTTTTCTAGAGTTTATATTAAATTTACTAGAGATAGAAATGATACTAAAGAAATTTTAGGAGAAATCTTAGAGAAAGTTAGTTTGTTGTTAGCCCCTTATGCCCCTTATATTTCTGAATACATCTATAGCTTCTTTGATAATAAAAGTGTTCATTTTAGTAATTGGCCAAAACATAATTCTTTAAAAATTGATGGAGAGTTAGAAAAAAAATTTGAAATTATTTTAAAAATAATTGAAACTGGATTGTCCAATAGGGATAGATTGCAAATTGGATTGAAATGGCCTTTGAAAAAAGCAACTATTAAAACTAATTTGAAACTAGAATCTAACCTTAAAGAAATAATTAAACGTCAATTAAATGTTAAATCTGTGAATTTCATTTCTGGAGATAAAATTGAAGTTGAACTAGACTCTAAAATGACTTCTGAATTAGAAGCTGAGGGATTTGCTAGAGAGATTTCTAGAAGAGTGCAAGCTGAAAGAAAGAAAAGAGGTTTAGAAAAGAAAGATTCTATTAATCTTAAACTTTATCTTGGTAAACTAAACAATGTTGACCAACATATAGATCTAATTAAAGAAAGAACTGGTTCTGAAGATATAAAAATTGTTGATAAAGAACATTCAAATTTTTTAAAGTTTAAAGTTAAAAATAAAGAATTTAGTTTCTCTTTCTAATTTATACTATTCTGGAGTAAAAAATCTTGAAAAAGATTTAAATAGTTAAAACTGTTGAGGAGTTTATTAATAAAATCAAGATGATAGTCAATGGAGAATTTTTAAGTAGACTGAGAAAAATATTTGATTTAAATTTATATGAAGTTAAAGTTTGGACTTCATTGTTATCTAGAGGGGTTTCTACTGCTGGAGAATTAAGTAGTATTTCTGATGTTCCAAGAAGTAGAACGTATGATATTTTAGAGTCGCTTGAAAAAAAGGGGTTTATTCTTATGAAACTTGGTAAACCAATTAAATTTATTGCTCTAAAACCTGAAGAAGTTGTTGATCGTGTGAAGAAAAATTTAGTTGTTGCGGCTCAAAATAAATCTAAAAGGCTTGATGAAATAAAGGGCAATGATGTATTGAATGAACTTTCTAATCTGTTTAATAATGGAATAAAATTTGTAGAGCCTGCTGATCTTTCTGGAAGTTTAAAAGGAAGACAAAATATGTATAATCATCTTGATATGATGATTAAAAATGCAAAAAAAAGCGCAGTCATTGTTACTTCTTCAGACGGAATTAATAGAAAACTTGAAGCTTTATCTCAAACATTAAATCAAGCAAAAAAGAAAGGAATTAAGATAAGAATTGCTGCTCCAATAAATTCTCAAAATGTTAAAATTGCTAAAAGTCTTTCCAAATATGGTGATGTTAGAGCACTTAATGAACCACATGGTAGATTTGCGATTATAGATGGGGAACAAATAATGTTTATGTTGTTAGATGATAAAACAGTTCATCCTAATTATGATGTTGCTGTTTGGTTTTCTAGTGAATTTTTTGGTAAGTCTTTAGCATCTATGTTCGATTTGTCTTGGGCTAAGTTTAAACCCTTAAATAAGTTGGATAAAAGGTAATTTTTTAGAAAAATATATATATTGGATTGTCTTATTTATGTCAATGAGTAATTATTCTTTAAAGGATGATTTTTCTGTTAGGTTTACATTAATTGAATTAAAAGATAACTATAGATTTTATTGGCATTTGAATAAAGATCTAGAAAAAGAAGCTAGAGTTCATTATTCTGAATTTTTAATTTACCCTTGGAAAGAAAGAGTTGCTGTTATTGATGAACCAAAAATTTATGAAGAAAATAATAAACTTGCATGGAAAGCTAATTTGATAAGAAAAAATTTAGTTTTTTTGTTTCCTGAAGCGGTTAAATCTAGATTAAATAATGGCAAAAGAAATGGAGTTTCTTTAGTAAGGCCTTTTGAAAATTTAGATGAAAAGTTAAGAAGATCTTTTATCAAAAACCGTGGCTTATTAATTGATTAATCTGAAAAAATAATTCTAGAATCAACAACCTTTCCTGATTTTTCATTTAAAATGAATGGATTGATATCTAATTCTGCAATCTTTTTATTATTTGTAGGAATCTTTGATATTTCTACTAAAACTTTTTTTAATAAATTTGTATTTAATTTTTTCCCCCTAAATCCCTCAAATATTTTTTTAGCTTTTAACTCTGAAATCATTTCTTTCGCGTCTTGAAGAGTTATGGGACATTTTCTTATAGAGATATCATCTAAAACTTCTGTAAAAATTCCACCTAATCCGAATAAGATAACATGGTTAAATACCGGATCTTTTTTTATTCCGATTATTAATTGTTCCCCTTTGTAAAATTCTTGTACCATGATTCCTTTTAGTTTAATTTTCTTTTTATTTGCTGTTTTTATTAAATCTTTAAAATTACTTTCTAATTCTTGATTTGATTTAATAATTCTCACCCCATTTATTTCTGTTTTATGTAAAGCATCTTTAGAAATTATCTTTAATACTAAGGGAGTTTTTATCTTAATTTCCCCTATCGATTTTACAAGTTGATTTTTTGAGACTGGAATATATCTCTTAAGAAACTTTTCCGATTGAAATGCATCAAATACCTCTCCCATTTTATTTTTAGTTAATTAGATATTAAATAGTTAGCGGTATGAAAATTATTTAAACTATCTAGATGTTATAAATTTAAGATGGTGAATTTATCAAAAAGAGAATTGCAATTACCTGAACTTGAATTTCCAAAAATATTCAAAAAAGTGATTAATGATAAATCTATAATTTCTTTGGGCCCTGGAGAGCCAGATTTTATTACTCCTAAACCTCTGCTAGATTATGGAAAAAAGATTATTGGAAAGAGCACCCATTATTCAGAACCTCAGGGATTGTTGGAACTGAGGAAAGCCATTGCAAAAAAAGTACAAAGAGAAAATAAAATAAAAGCTGGCCCAGATAATGTTTTGGTTAGTTGTGGGAGTCAAGAAGCTATTTTTTCAGCTTTACTTACAACTATCGATCCTACTGAACAAGTTGTCTTACCAACTCCTGGTTATTTAGGTTATTTGCCGGCAATAGGATTAGTCAATGGAGTCCCTAAATATCTAAAATTGGAAGAAAAAGATAAATTTGAAATTAACCCAGATAATTTAAAAAAATCTATAGATAAGAAAAAAACAAAGGTTTTGATAATAAATAGTCCATCTAATCCTACTGGAAATGTATTGTCAAAAAAAGTTTTGGAAGAAATTGCAGATATAGCAGTAGATAATAATTTGTACGTTTTCTGTGATGAAGCTTATGAACAATTAACTTATGATCGGAAGCATATTTCTATGGCTTCCTTGAATGGGATGAAAAATCATGCAATTAGTTTTCAAACTTTCTCTAAAAGTTTTGCCATGTGTGGTTTTAGATTAGGTTATGCTGTTGGTCCAAAAAAACTCATACAAGAAATGACAAAAGTTCACCATTATGTTACTTTAACAGCTCCACATTTATCTCAATTAATTGGTGTTAAAGCTTTAAGTTTATCTAAAAAATATGTTAATTCTATGAAACAAAAATATCGTCGAAGAAGGGATTTTATTGTTAAGAGGTTGAATGAGCTTGATTTGTCAACACCTACTCCAGAAGGTGCCTTTTACACATTCTCGAACATTCAAAAATTTTCTAAAAATAGTGTTAGATTTTCTAGATTATTAATGGATAAAGCAAAAGTTGCTGTTATTCCTGGAACTGAGTTTGGCAAATATGGTGAAGGTTATGTTAGATGTAGTTTTGCAACAGATTATGATTTAATAGATAAGGCCATGAATAGAATTGGAAAATTTTTGAAAAAATGAAATTCTTTTTACATAATTCCAGTTTTGAGGATTCAGAAGTTGTTTTGATTGGAATTCCTGATGAATCTGGAAGTAGATCTAAAAGGAAAAAAGGAGTTTCCAAGGCTCCAGATTCTATTAGGATGGTTTCTAATGAAAGAGATGTTTTTGGAAAAAATAGAAAAGTTCAGTCTCAAACAGGAATTATAAAGAAAAAAATATGTGATATTGGAAATGTGGAAAAAAATATGGCTAAAAAAACTATTTCTAAATTAGTTAAAAAGAATAAAGTTCCAATAATCCTTGGGGGCGACCATTCTATAACTAGTGAAATTTTAGCAGGTTTCAAAAATCTTAAAGATATCTCTTTGGTTTATTTTGACGCACATCCAGATATTAGATGTACTAGGGAAAAATATTATGGATCTGTCGTATGTGATGTATTAAAATTAGGAAACATTAATCCAAAAAAAAGTTTATTTATTGGGATAAGAGCATCTGAATCTGAAGAAATTAAGAATTTAAAATCTGAGAATCTTTTTGTAATAACTCCTTATGATATCTCTAATCTTGGAATTAAAAAAATCTTTGAGAAAATAAAGAAAAAAGTTGGTGGAAAAATTTATATTTCTGTTGATATGGATGTTCTTGATCCCGCATTTGCGCCAGGTGTTGATACTCCAGTTCCGGGCGGTTTAACTTCTCAACAATTAATCTTTCTTTTGAAAAAAATATCCTCACTTGGGCTTATTGGAATGGATGTTGTAGAGATAAATCCGAAATATGATGAACAAAAAATGACTTCTCATTTAGCTTCTAGAATAATTGCGGAGGTTATTCAAAGTGCAAGATAAATTTAGATTTTATACTCTTAATGAAAAAGAATCTCTTGATAAGTTGGAAACAGATAAAGAAGGGCTTAGTTCTAAAGAGGCAGAAAAAAGATTGGAAGAATATGGGCGAAATGAACTTATAAAACTAAGAAAACTCAATACTTTAAAATTGTTTTTCAATCAATTTTTATCTCTTCTTGTCTTAATTTTAATTGTTGCTTCAGTTATTTCCGCGCTCCTTGGACATTGGATTGATTTTTATGTTATTATGGGCATTGTTATTGTTAATGCTTTCTTTGGATTTTTTCAAGAATATAAAGCTGAAAAAGCTATAGAGAAATTGAAATCTATGTTAGTCCCTATAACAAAAGTTTTTAGAAATGGAAAAGTTATGGAAATAGATTCTAAAGAAATAGTTCCAGGAGATATTCTTGTTTTGAATGAAGGAGATAAGATTATGGCAGATTCACGTATTATTTCAGCCTCTAGTTTAAGAGTTAATGAAGCTCCGTTTACTGGGGAAAGTGTTCCAGTAGATAAATTAATTGGAGCTTTGAAGGAAAATATTCCGATAACTAGTAGAACTAATATGATTTACCAAGGAACGGATATTGTTCGTGGAAATTGTCATGCAGTAGTTGTTGCAACTGGAATGAATACGGAATACGGAAAAATAGCTGAATTAGTTCAAGAAGTTCAACCAGAAAAAAATCCCTTGAGAGTGAAATTAGATAAATTTGCTAAAAATTTATCAATAATTACTCTGATATTAATGGCCATAATTGTAGTTGTAGGAATTACTTTTGGTTTTGATAAATTTGAAATGTTTTTAATTGCTGTTAGTTTAGCTGTTTCTGTTATTCCAGAAGGACTTCCAGCAGTTATAACGATTACTCTAGCTCTTTCGACACAAAATCTGTTAAAAATGAATAGTTTAATTAGAAAACTTCCTGCTGCTGAAACCTTGGGTAGGGCAACTGTTATTTGTTCTGATAAAACTGGTACAATGACTAAAGAAAAAATGCAAGTTAGGAATATTTTCTTTAATAATAAATTTTCTGAAAAAATAGATAAATCTTCTTCTAAACTACTTTTCAAAGTTGGAGCATTATGCAATAATGCTAGAATTGAAAATGAAAAAGGAAAAGAATATTTAATTGGAGATCCAACTGAACAGGCTTTACTTTTATCTGCAAGAGAGTCCGGATTTAATATAAAAAAAGAGGATGAAGAGAATCATAGAATAAAGGAATTTCCATTTAGTTCAGAAAGAAAAATGATGTCTGTTGTAAGACATAAAAATGCTTATGTAAGTTACTGTAAAGGGGCTCCGGAAGTTATAATTTCTAAATGTTCTTCTGAAGTTTCTAATGGAAAAATAGTTGATTTAAATGGGAAAAGAAAAAAAGAACTAGTAAAAAAATATGAGGAAATGGCTTCTAATGGGTTGAGGGTTTTAGGTTTTGCATATAAAGCAGTTGTTGGAGAAATTACTCAGAAAAAGGCTGAAAATTCTTTAATATTTGTTGGATTGCAAGGGCTGATTGATCCTCCAAGAAAAGAAGTTAAAGAAGCTATAAAATCTTGTAATGATGCTGGAATAAAAGTTGTGATGATTACTGGAGATTCTGTATTGACGGCTAAAGCTGTTGGAAATCAAGTTGGTTTGAGTGGAGGGGCTTTGACTTCTCAAGATTTAGAAAAAATGAGTGATGAAACTCTTTGTGAAAAATTAGATAGTATATCTATATTTGCAAGAGTTAATCCTGAAGATAAGCTTAGAATTGTAGAAATGTTTAAGAAAAAAGATGAAATTGTTTCAGTCACCGGAGATGGAATCAATGATGCTCCGGCTCTTAAAAAAGCAGATATTGGAATATCTGTAAACAGAGGAACTGATGTTGCTAAAGATGCTTCTGAAATGGTTCTTTTAGATAATAATTTTGCCAGCATTCCTAAAGCTGTTAAAGAAGGAAGAAAAATTTATGATAATATAAAAAAATTCATAAAATATTTATTGGCAGCCAATTTTGCTCAGGTGGCTTTAGTCCTTGTAACTCTTTTATTTGGTTTACCACTGCCTATGTTGCCATTGCAAATTTTATGGATAAATCTTGTTACGGATAGTTTTCCTGCATTGGCCTTGAGTAAAGAAGCGCCTGAAAGAGATTTGATGAAAAGAAAACCAAAAAGAGAAAATCTGTTAAAGGGAATTATTCCGTTTATTGTTATTTCTGGTTTGCTCTCTTTCAGCATTAGTTTTTTAGTATTTTATTTATACTTAGATGATTTATATAAAGCAAGAACGATGGCTGTGACTTCTGCTGTAATCTTCGAAATGTTCTTAGCATTTAATTCGAAAAGTAAGGGAAGTGTCTTTAAATCTCCTATGAACAAATATCTTATTTATGCAGTTTCTTTTTCTATTTTCCTACATGTAATTGCTATTTATACTGTATTCGGTAGTTTGTTCAGTTTTGTTCCTTTAGAACTTAATGATTGGATATTAGTTTTTTCTCTTTGCCTAACTAGTTTTGGAATTATAGAAGTTGTAAAGAAACTTTCTTTAAGAAAGATATAATTACTAAAAGTTTATATATAATTCTAATTTAATTTCTATGAAAATGGGTGATTTATTAATGTTTTATGGAGATGAATGTAAACATTGTCATGAAATGATTCCCCTTGTTGAAAAATTAGAGAAAGAGGGAAATGTCAAGGTAAGTAGGGTGGAAACTTGGCATAGTTCGGCTAATAAGAAAAAACTTGAGGCCACTCCGGGATATAAAGAATGTGGGGGAGTTCCTTTTTTCTTTAATAAAAAAAATAAAAAAACTATCTGTGGTTCCGCACCTTATGGAAAATTAAAGGCTTGGGCCGAAAATTAAATTCTTAAAATGGAAAAAATCATTGGAAAATTTCAAACAAAATATTTGCAAATTTTAGATGAATTTGGAAAGTGTGATGAAAAAAATGTTCCTAAATTTAAAAAGTCAGCAATAAAGAAATTATATGAATATATGATTCTTACTAGAGCTTTTGATGATAAAGCTTTGAAATTACAAAGACAGGGAAGAATTGGAACTTTTGCATCTACTAGGGGGCAAGAAGCTTGTCAAATAGGTAGTGCTTTGGCCATAAAAAAAGATGATTTAATATTTCCAGCTTTTAGAGAAAATGGAGTTTATTTAATGAGGGGGATGCCTATGTATAAACTTTTTTCTTATTGGGCAGGAGATGAAAGAGGAATGATAATCCCTGAAAATGTGAATCTATTTCCCATATCTATAACTGTTGGAGCCCATCTTCCACACGCTGTTGGAGCTGCAATGTCATTTAAAATTCAAAAAAAGAAAGCTGCTACAATGGTTTTTTTTGGAGATGGTGCAACTTCAGAAGGGGATTTTCATGAATCAATGAATTTTGCTGGAGTGTATAAAGCGCCAGTTGTTTTTATTTGTCAAAATAATCAATGGGCAATTTCTGTCCCTGTTAAAGAACAAACTTCTTCAGCCACTATTGCTCAAAAAGCCATAGCTTATGGATTTGAAGGAATAAGGGTGGATGGAAATGATGTCTTTGCAGTTTATAGGGCAGTTAGTGATGCATTAAAGAAAGCTAGATCTGGAAAAGGCCCTACTTTAATTGAATGTTTTACTTATAGGATTAGCGATCATACTACTTCAGATGAGGCTAAAAAATATAGAGATGAGTCTGAGGTGGAAGTTTGGAAAAAAAAGGACCCAATAGATAGATTGAAAAAATATATGTTAAAAAAAGGCCTCTTTTCTGATAAATATGAAAAAAATGTTCTTACCAGGGCTGAAAAAATTGTTAGTGAAGCTGTTGAAAAAAGTGAGGCTCTAAAGGACATTAAAGCTGGAGAAATATTTGAGTATATGTATGAAAAAAAGACTCCTGATTTAATTGAACAACAAAAAGAGCTGAATGGAGGTCTTAAGTGAGCTTGGATTTTAAAATATTAGATTTGGGAAATATTTCTTACCAGGATGCTTGGAAAATTCAACAAGAATTTTTTGAAAAAAGACAAATTGGTGAAGTTCCAGATACTTTAATTTTTGCTCAACATCCTCCAACAATTACTCTTGGTTCAAATAAAGAATGGAATACTATTAAAGTTCCTGAATCCGAAATTAGAAAAAGAGGTATAGAACTTTATAATTCTAAAAGGGGTGGAGGTGCTGCATATCTTGGTCCTGGACAAATAGTTGGTTATACTATCATGGACATTCACCCTTATGGAGGAGTTCTTAATTTTATGAAAATGCTTGAAGAAGTTATGATTAAAACTTCAAAAAATTTTGGAATAGATGTTGATAGATATGATGTAATGAATCCTACGACGGATAAACCTTATCGTGCTACTTGGTATAGGAATAACGGCAATGACCATGTTCTTTGTACTAAAGGAATTGGAATGAGGCTAAAGGGAAATGGCAGTTATACTCATCATGGTTTTTGTTTAAATGTTAATAAAAATCAAAGTTATTTTGATTTAATAGATCCTTGTGGATTTCCTGTGGAAGAAGTTAAACCAATTTCTATGGAAGAAATAAATGGGGAAGTAATTAATTATTTAGATGTTAAAAATAAAATAGTTGAAAATTTTAAAGAGGTTTTTGGAAAAAATGGCGAAGCTTAATTTAGTTGAAGCAATTAATCTTGCTTTAAAGCAAGAAATGAAAAAAGACGGAAAAATAGTTTTAATTGGAGAAGATATTGGTGAAGATGGTGGTGTTTTTAGAGTTACAGAAGGTCTTGCAAAACTTTATGGTAATGAAAGAGTTATGGATTCTCCTTTAGCTGAATCTGGAATTCTTGGAACTTCTATAGGCATGGCTGCTACTGGCTTGAAACCAATTTCGGAAGTTCAATTTGAAGGATTTTTGATGCCTGCATTTGACCAGCTTATATCTCACGCTTCAAGAATAAGAAATAGATCTAGGGGGAGATTTACTGCTCCAATGGTTTTGAGATGTCCAATTGGTGGGGGAATCAAAGCGCTTGAACATCATTCAGACTCTCCTGAAGCCTATCTTATACATACCCCTGGTTTGAAAGTAGTTATT
Organism: Candidatus Parvarchaeota archaeon; assembly: GCA_004195435.1. Classification (GTDB taxonomy): domain Archaea; phylum Nanobdellota; class Nanobdellia; order Pacearchaeales; family GW2011-AR1; genus PSPM01. Next base: position 12,777 of record PSPM01000002.1, read on the forward strand.
CCTTCTAATCCTTATAATGCAAAAGGTTTGATGATCTCTGCAATTAGAGATCCAGATCCAGTTATCTTTTTTGAGCCTAAGAAAATATACCGGGCTATTAAAATGGAAGTTCCTGAAAAAGAATATACTGTTCCAATTGGAAAAGCTCATGTTGTAAAAAAAGGAGATGATGTTACGATTATTACTTATGGTGCCTGGGTAAAAACTGTTAGGGAAGCTGTTGAGAAAATGTCTGATGTTTCTGTAGAAATTGTAGATCTTCGTACTCTTTCCCCACTTGATACAACTACTATTATTAATTCCGTGAAAAAAACAGGTAAATGTGTGATTGTTAATGAAGCTCAAAGAACTGGGGGATTTGCAGCGGAAATAATTGCTAGGATAAATGAAAAAGCTTTTTTCAACTTGGAAGCTCCTGTTGAAAGAGTTACAGGATATGATATTGTTGTCCCGCTTAGAAAATTTGAAAATCTCTATTTGCCAACCCATCAGAAAATTATTAATGCTGTCGATAAGGTTATGAAGAATTCTGGTAAGTAGATTATTTTAGACTACTTATTCTCTTTCGGAAGTATTAAATATATTTCTAAACTTTTTACTTAATAAAAAAGATGGCTTATGAATTTAAGTTCCCAGATGTTGGAGAAGGAATCACTGAAGGAGAAATAGTGAAATGGCTTGTGAAAGAAGGAGAAGATGTTAAAGAAGATCAAAATATTGTTCAAGTTGAAACTGACAAGGCAGTAGTGGAACTTCCAAGCCCTAAGAAAGGTAAAATGCTGAAAATAAATTTTAAAGAAGGAGAGAATATTAAAGTTGGAGAGGTTCTTTGTGTTATTGGTGGCGCTGGGGATAAAGTAGTTGTTTCTAAGAAAAAAGAAATAAAAAAAGAGCCTATAAAAAAATCTATTGAAAAGAAAAAAGATTCTTTCGGAGTTGTTGGAGAATTGGAAGCTTCTGGAGAGGATTATGAAACTAGTGAGATGGGTCAATCTGAAACAATGATTGGAAGTTCTCAAACGAAAAAGATTTTGGCATCTCCAATTGTAAGAAAACTTGCTAGAGAGATGAAAATAGATCTTAGTAAAATAAAAGGTTCTGGCAATGGTGGAATAATTTTGAAATCAGATTTGGGAGTTAAAAGAATGAAGACAATTGAAAAACCAGCTCAGCAAAAAATACTTGTAAAAAAGAAATATGATGAGTATGGATATCTTGAAAGAATTCCTCTTAAAGGAATTAGGAAAACCATTGCTAAAAATATGGTGATCTCTCATACTGAGACTGCTCCAGTTACTGCTATGGAAGATATTGATGTATCTAAACTATGGAATCTTAGATCCAAGGAAAAGAAAATATTGGAAAAGAAAGGAATAGATTTAACATTTCTTCCATTTATTATTAAAGCCGCAATAGCTGCTTTGAAAGAAAATCCCCTTCTTAATTCAAGCATTGAGGAGGATGAAATTGTTATTAAGAAATATTTTAATATAGGTGTTGCTGTCGAAACAGAAGTTGGTTTGATGGTTCCCGTGGTAAAAATTGCCGAGGACAAAACTATAATTCAATTAGCTAAGGAGATAAAAGAATTAGCTGAAAAATCTAGATCTAGAAAAATAGATCTTATGGATTTGAAAGGAAGCACATTTACCATTACCAATTACGGTTCTATCGGTGGAAATTATGGTACCCCCATAATTAATCCTGGAGAAGCTGCTATCTTGGGACTTGGAAGAATATTTGATAGAGCGATTTTGGAAAAAAAGAAAATGAGAAATGCTAAAATTCTTCCAATATCTTTGACTTTTGACCATAGAATTTTAGATGGTGCTCAGGCAGCTAGATTCTTAGAATCTTTAAAATTATTCCTCGAAGATCCTGCAAATTTATTAATGAAATTGAAATAAATATATAAAGCTTATATTCTTTAAATTATGAAGATGGTGAATTTGAATACTTTTTTTAAACCTAAAAGAATTGCAGTAATTGGCGCTTCTAAAAATCCAAATAAGGTTGGGCATGTTATTATGAAAAACATAATAGATGGTGGATTTGAGGGAAAAGTTTTCCCAGTAAATAATTCAGGTGGAGAAATATTAAATTGCAAAGTTTTTACAAATATAAAAAAAATAAAAGATCGAGTTGATTTAGCAGTTATCTCTGTACCTGCAAAATTTGTTTTGAAGGTTGTTAAAGATTGTAGGGATAAGAATGTAAAAAATGTCTTGATAATTAGCTCTGGTTTTAAAGAAATTGGAAATTCTAAACTTGAAGAGAAACTTGCTGATTTCTTGAATAAGAATAAAATGATGGCTATTGGTGTTAACTGCTTGGGAATTTATGATTCCCATAATAAATTGGATACATTGTTTCTTCCTAGATATCGACTTAAAAGACCTTCTCCTGGTTGTATTGGTTTTGTTTGTCAGTCAGGTGCTGTTGGGTCAGCTATATTGGATATTGCAACAGAACAAGGTCATAAATTTTCAAAATTTATTAGTTACGGCAATGCTACTCAGACTGATGAGTCTGATCTTTTAGCTTATCTTGGAAATGACCCTAATACTAAAGTTATTTGCCTTTATGTTGAAGGAATAAAAGATGGAGAAAAATTTTTTAAAACTATCAAAGAAGTTTCTAAGAAAAAACCTATAATTGCTTTAAAGGGAGGCCTTACAGAACAAGGCATGAAAGCAGCTCTTTCTCATACTGGATCTTTGGCCGGTAAAAAAGAAATTTATTTTGGCATCTTTAAACAAACTGGAGTCATAAGAGCGGATTCCTTAGAAGAGATGTTTAATATTGCTTCTCTTTTTGAGAAAAAAATAAAATTTAAAGGAAATCGTTTACAAGTTATAACTAATGGGGGAGGTTATGGAATTATTTCTACAGATAATATTGTTTCATCTGAAAATTTAACTATGGCTGAACTCTCTAATAACTCTAAAAAAGTTTTCAAGAAAGTCTTTCCTAAAACTATTAATCTTAGAAATCCATTAGATCTTGTAGGTGATGCGACAACTGAAAGATATAAAATAGCTTTGGAAGAATGCACCAAAGACAAAAATATTGATGGAATTATTCTTGTTGTTTTGTATCAAACCCCCTTAATTACTACAGATATTGTCGAGATTATTTCTGAATATAAAAATATTGGCAAGCCAATTGTTGTGATCTCTACTGGCGCTGAATTTACAGAAGTTTTATCAGAATCTTTAGAGAAACTAGGGATTCCTACGTTTTCATTTCCTGAGGAAGCTATAAAATCAATAGACAAAATGGTTGGATATCAAAAATTTATTTCTAAAAGATAATTCTATTTTAAGTTAGTTTAGTTATTAGTAACATTATTGACATCCCCATTATTAGGAATATTAGCTGTAACCAAGATTCTTTAATGTTAAATTTTTTATGAAGTTCTGGCATTAGATCTGATCCTGCAATGTAAATAAATCCTCCAGCAGCTATTGGGGCTAAAATTATTTCTATATTTGGAATAAATTTGCTTGACACTAGTGCAATGATTGTTCCCAATATCGCTACTGATCCAGATAAAAAGTTGATAAATAATGCTTTTGATCTAGAAAAACCCCCATGCACAAGCACTCCGAAATCCCCTATTTCTTGAGGAATTTCATGAAGCATGACTGCTATTGTTGCAGCTATTCCAGTTGGAATACTCAATAAATAAGAAGATCCAATTATTAACCCATCAAGAAAATTATGTACTCCGTCACCCACTATATTCATTATTGCAAATCTATGAATCTGTTTTTTATTTGAAGGAAGGTGGAGATGTCTCCAATGGATTATCTTTTCTGTGACAAAAAAGATTGCTATCCCTGATAAAATTAATATTGAAATATTTTTATCGAAACCGTATTTTTCAATTATTTCTGGAATTATATGAAAAAATACTGTTCCAAATAAAGCCCCTACAGAAAAGCTAATAAAATAAATTATTATTTTATTTAATTTTTTAATTTTTATAGATAATGTGAAAATTCCGATAAATGAAATTAAACTGACAAAAAAAACGCTAATTATTGCGTACACCCAATTTTCAACCATATTGATAAATATGATATGGTGTATTTAAGGTTTTTTGAGATAAATCTAAAAACTAATTTTTGTTCATAATTTAATGTATATTGATTCGCATTGTCACATCGATAAATTGGATAATATAGAAAAGATAGTTGAAAATTCTAAAAATGCTGGCGTTGAAATGATAATTTCCAATGGTTTAAATCCAATTAATAATAAACTTGTTTTAGAGTTATCTAAAAAATTTAAAGAAGTGGAAGTAGCACTTGGGATGTATCCTATTGATTCTTTAGAACTTAAAAAATCTGAGATTGATCAGGAGATTGAATTTATTAAAAAAAACTCTAATAAGATTATTGCCATTGGGGAAGTTGGTCTTGATTTTAAAGAAGGCTTAGAAACAAGAAAAAAACAAGAAAAAACATTTAGAGAATTTGTAAAACTTGCAAAGGATCTTGATAAGCCAGTGATTGTTCATTCTAGAAAAGCTGAAAAAGAATGTATTGAGATTCTTGAAGAACTTAATTCTAAGAAGGTTATAATGCATTGTTTTTCTGGAAAATTGAAATTAGTTAGAAAAATCTTCTCTAATGGTTGGTTTTTGACTATTCCTACATGTGTTAAACATTCTGAACATTTCCAAAAAATAATTGAGATTTGCCCTATTGAAAACTTATTATGTGAAACAGATAGTCCTTATTTACATCCTGATAAAAAATTTCCTAATGAACCAGCTAATGTTATTGAAAGTTATAAAATGATTTCTAAAATTAAAGATATTAATTTAGATAAAGTTGAAAAGAAGATCCAACAAAACTTCAAAAGATTATTTTCTTAACATGATTCAAAATCATGAATGCGGGGAGTAGGCTCTTAAAAATCTTAGATTTTTGGATCCTCCAACATTACGATTTTGGAGTATTCGAACCTAACGCACGGCGATTAGGATCCTTAGGCATTCATGATTCAAAATCATGAATGCGGGGAGTAGGATTCGAACCTACGCAGGCACTAAGCACACAGGATTGCTTATGACAATCCAATCTTATTGTATTCTAATGAATACAAGACATCTTAAGTCCTGCCCGTTTGACCACTCCGGAATCCCCGCTTAAAGTTCTAAAATTCAAAAGAAACATAGTTTAAAAGTTTTTGTTATTCAAAAGAATCATCAATTTTTTCTAAAATTTCTTCGACGTTAGTTGAAATATATTGCATTATTTCTGATTCTAAGGCTCTTGGGTTTCTTTCCTTAAATTTAATGGCATTGGCTGCTCCGGAAATAACTGCCATTTTTAATTTGTCAAATTCTTCTTCCATTGTTAAGATTGGCTTCTCAATTATTTAAAATTTATTATAATTAAGTTTAAAAACCAATTTGAAGATATTTTTTTATGAGACTTGATGATTTAATTGATTTCGAAGAAATCTTTTCAATTAAAGGATTAAAGGTAGTTGATACTTCCTTTATTGGTAGATTGAATAATTTTTTTGATAAAGATTCAATAGAGGAAGAAACTAACTTTTATGAAGGCCTGGTTAAATTATTAGATGATGAAATTTTGTTTCCTGAAGAGACTTTAATTGAATTAAAAAATTTTACAAATAGCTATAAAAAACATGCTAAAAGGGGCTTGAAACAGGGCAGATCCATTGATTCTGAAGGAGGATTTTATTTAAGAAATAAAGTTTATCTTGAAGATTTAAAAAGAACTTTAAAAGCTCTTAAATCTCTTGGTAGAAGAGAAACTAAATTAATTAATAAAGTTTTTAAAAAACACCCTGCAGAAGAATACATTTCTAGAAAATCTACCGAATATTTGGAAAACATCCTTGATTCGGTAATAGAAATTTCTAAGCGTCCTGGGATTATGAGATCTTGTGAAAGATATAATAATTATAATCCTAGCAATATTACTGATCAAAAAATTTTTGCAAAAGCCGTAGCTATTTCTGAAGATAGGCCAGTAACTATTCTGACAAAAGATAATGATTTTCAAAGAATACAATCAACCTTTTCCCTAATCATGATGTAAACATTTTATTTGGTGATCAATCTAATGAATATTTTTTGCATAATCCTACATTAGGTAAAAAAAATTGGAAAAGTGACGGAAAACTTCTTATTGGTTAATTTTAATTTTTCAATTAAAAATATAAAGTCTATTTTTGATATTATATCATGAAAGTAGAAGTGATAAAATCTCTCCGTTTTACTAAAATCTCTCCCAAGGATCTAGATAAATTAATTGAAGTTCCAAAAGATTCTTTGATGGGAGATTATGCTTTCCCTTGTTTTTCACTTTCTAAACAATTTAAAAAAAATCCTGCAGAAATAGCTAGAGAGTTATCTAAAAAAATTAAGTTAGGAAAGAATTTTGAAAAAATTGATATTAAAGGAAGTTATATTAATTTTTTCCTTAATCGGGAAATTATGGGAGGGGTAAACATTCTAAAAAAAAGATCATGATAGAATTTTCTCAACCTAATACTCACAAAGCTTTTCATGTCGGTCACGTTAGAGGAACATCTCTTGGAGAAAGTATTGCTAGAATAAATGAATTTTGTGGAAATAAAGTATTAAGGGCTAATTATTCTGGAGACACTGGAATGCATATAGCTAAATGGATTTGGTGCTATACTAAATATCATTCAAAAAAAGAATTAAGTGATGATGAAAGGTTCTTGGCAAATATTTATTCGGATGCAATCGGGAGATTAGAGAAAAACGAAAATTGGCAAAATGAAGTTGAAAAAATTAATAAAAAACTTGATTCTAGGTCAGATAAAGAATTAAATAAAATTTGGAAAGAAACTAGAAAATTATCTATAAAATCTTGGGATAAAATTTACCATGAATTGAATACGAAATTTGATATTCATTTTTTTGAAAGTGATGTTGAAAAAGCAGGTAAAAAGATTGCTAAAGAATTAGTAAAAAAGAATATTGCAGAAATATCTGATGGAGCTACAATAATTGATTTTGTAAAAGCTGGGAAACCTAATTTAGGAGTCTTAGTTTTGTTGAGAAAAGATGGAACTGTACTTTATGGTTCTAAAGATTTGGCTCTTGCAAAAAGAAAGTTTTATGATTTTAAGATAGATGAATCAATTTATGTTATTGGTAGGGAACAAGATATGTATATCCATCAGATATTTGAGACTCTCAAGTTGATTAATAAAAATAAAAATAAAAGTATTTATGTTCCTGTTAGTGAAGTCAGGCTTCCATGGGGTAAAATGTCCTCGAGGACTGG
>PSPM01000041.1:0-4702 GCA_004195435.1 Candidatus Parvarchaeota archaeon
TGAATGTCCCATCGAACCAACTGTCAAAAAGTCATTCCCATGATTTTGACCAAGTTCTTCCCTCAATTCAAATAATTCTCTTGAAAGTTTTCCAGTTGTAGAAACTATCAAATCTCTTTCTGAAAGATTATTAACAATCAATCTTAAAGAGTCCTCTCTTGAAAGTTGAAATAAGTTTGGAGATTTATCTAATGAAATATATTTTTCAAAAGTATTCTTCCTAACAACTAACACATAAGGCATATTACAAGAAGTAGAAATATCTACTGCCTTTTTTAAAATCTGCTTAGCTGAATCAATTTTTTCTGGCAAAATAGAATAAGGCACTCCCAGAGCCTCTAAAATTTTCAAACTAACTTCTCCTTGTTTAACGTGTTGAGGTTCATCTTCTTTGCCAGGTTCTCCCCTCCATCCAAAAAGAATGACCATGGGAATACCATAAACTTCTTTATCTGCAAGAGATAATAACGGATTAATAGCATTTCCTTGTCCAGAATTCTGCATATATACTAAAGCTAACTTTTTTGTAGCTAAATAATATCCACTAGCAAGAGCAATAGATCCACCTTCATTAGCCGAAATAACATGTTTTTCTTTTGGAGAATTATCTATAATGACGGAATTAAAATTTTTCAATAATGAATCGGGAACTCCTGTAAAAAATTCAATTTCATTTTCTAAAAGAAAGTCATAAAATTCTTTAGGATTAATCATATTATTTAGTCAAAGGTCTATTTTTTAAATTTTTATCTAATAAAGTAAGAATATTTGAAAGAAACTTAAGAAAGTTTCTCTTTATCCTAAAAATAAAAAATTTAGACGAAATTCGATGTTTATCTTTGAAGTAAGATTTAGATGCATTTCTGTATACATCTAAATCAAAATCATAATTATTTATATTTAAAAATGAAACAATTTTTTCAAGAGTTTTTTCAGGATTCACTTCTAAATCTTCTTTAGTTATTTCAAGCAATTTGGAAAAATTTTGTTTATAAGGATCAATATATTTCTCAAAATCCGAAAAGGAATCAACATTTTTAGGAATTTTTTCACCATGATTTTGTAAAGTTTTGATTACAGATTTTAGATGATCTTTTTTATCTCTCCTAATAAAATTCTAATTCTTTTTGCAGAGGAAAGATCATAAGAAGTCATCATAGAAAAGTCCATTTTTATTTTTTTATTAGCTCGAAATTTATTATAATAGATTAATTTTGGCAAGAAATATTTGGGATTTATAAGGTGTGGATGAGACAATAATAATGGATATTTATGCAAAAAATTTATTTCTTTTTCCTTAGGGATATGAATTTCAGGGTGCTGTTTTAATAAATTAAAAAGGTAGGTGGTAGCACATCTAGAAAATCCTGCAACTAATACATTAGGTTTATTTTTCATTTTGATTCTCCCGCAGCTTTAATTCTAGCAGAGACAGTAAAGGATAAAAATTTATAAAATAAATTAACAATTAAAATATATAATTTCCTCCTAACAAGATTAATAAATTTCATCTTATAGTTCCTAGTTTCATGTCTAGGAACTTCCAAATTAAACTTATAATCTTTCAAAGAAAGAAAATTTGTTAATTTAAATAGCTCCTTTTCAGGATTTTTATTTATCTTTTCAAGGGAAACAATTAATATCTTAGAGAAATTATTTTTATAATTTTCAATATAAGATTCTATTTCAAGATAATCTTTCAAGTTTTTAGAAGGATTCCCACCTTCAGATATAATAAATTTTCTCATAGATTTAAAATAATCTTCCTTGTTTCTAATTATAAAAATTATTTTAGGATCTCCCAAGAGTTTTTTAGCTCTTTTTGCAGATGTAATGTCTAAAGCAGAAAGTATAGAAAAATCAATAACTACTTTTTTATCTGTTCTAAAAAAGCTATAATACCAATTTTCAGATTTAAAATATCTAGGATTCAAAATTTCAGGATTTGCTAAAAAAAAGTTGTCTTTATTAAAATAATTAAGTTCTTTTATTTTCGGTATGAAAATATCGGGGTGTTGCTTCAAAATATGGTATAAAAAAGTAGATCCAGACTTTGGAAATCCTGCAACTAGCACATTAGGTTTATTTTTCATGTTAATAGGTATGAATTAACATTTTAAAGATTTCTAATTTACCTAAATGATTATAAAGCGCAATTTTAATTTTTTTTTATGAAAATTGCACATGTTTGTCCATTTTATCATCCAGCAATTGGAGGGGTAAAACAAGTTGTAGAGGAGCTAGCAAAAAGACAGGTAAAGGAAGGGCACGAAGTGCATGTCTTCACAAGTGACTGGGACAAAGAAAAAAGAATTAAAATAAAAGAAGAAGAAATGGATGGGATCAAAATTCATAGATGTTTTCATTTGGCAAAATTTGCAAATTTTGTTTCATTCTGGCCTACAATATTTCAAAAGATAATCACGATGAAATTTGATATAGTTCATTCGCACGTGTTTGGCCACCCCCATTTTTTTTTATCTGCTTTAGCTTCAAGAATTTCAGGAGCAAAGCATTTACACACAACTCATTGTCCTTGGACTAAAGCAAATAGGTCTATAACAGGGAGATTAGGAATGTTATTAAGTTATAATTTATTTTCAAGATTTTCATTTAAAATAACAAATAAAATAATAGCGATTACTCCTTGGGAAATAAATTTCATAAAAAAATATGGGGGGGCCAAAAATAAAATAGTTGTTTTGCCAAATGGTATGAGTGAGGATTTTTTTAAAAAAATAAAAAATAACGATTTTAAAAAAAAGAAAGGAATTTCAGGAAAAATGGTTCTTTGTAGAAATAGCGAAAAAAATACTATCCAAAGAGAAAAATGTAACTTTTGTAATAAGGGGTCCAGATGAAGGGATGCGGGAAATAGTAAAAAAGAAAATAGGGAACGAAAAGAAAATAATATTATTAGATGAGACAAGAGATAGAAAAGAAATAATAAAAATGTACCAAGCAGCAGATATCTTCGTTCTTCCAAGTTTTAGAGAAGGATTGCCATTAACTTTGTTTGAAGCAATGGCAGCAGGATTACCAATAGTAGCTACACCAGTAAACGGGATCCCATATGAAATGGAAGATAAAAAAAATGGTTTTTTAGTAAATTATGGAAATGATGATAAATTTGTAGAAAAAATAATAAATTTATTAAAGAATCCAGAGAAAATATCTGAAATAAGTAAAAATAATGTATCAAAAGCAGCAAATTATAAATGGGATCTAATTTCTAAAAGAACTCTAAAATTATATACAAAATGAACTTGCTAATTATAAAAACTGGAGCTTTAGGAGATGTTCTAAGAACTAGCTTTATAGCTCAAGCATTAAAAGGAAAATATGGGGAGAAAAATCCAAAAATTTTCTGGTTAGTTTCCAAAAAAGCTATAAATTTATTAGAAGCAAACGAATTTATAGACTATCTAATCTCAGAAAAAAATCAAAAAGAGTTAAAAAAAATAAAGTTTGATTTAATAATAAATTTAGAGGAATCAGAGCTAAAATGTAAGTTTACATCTTCCTTAAATGCCAAAAAAATAACTGGAGCTTTCTGGAAGAATAATAAAATAAATTATAGCAAGGATTCAAATTATTGGTTTAATATGTCCATAATCAGTAAATTAGGAAAAGAAAAAGCAGATAGATTAAAAAGACAAAATAAAAAAACTCACCGTCAAATTACAGGGGAAATGCTAAATATAAATTGGAAAGCTTATGAGCCTACGTTAAAGTTAAATAAAATACAAAGAAAATTTTCAAATAATTTTAAAAGAAAACCTGGCCAAAATCACTGCCGATAGAAAAAACAATAGAGTTAATAAAAAAAATCAAAAAAAATTTCAATGTTAAAATATTATTATTTGGAGGGCCAAATGAAACGGGAAGAAATGAGCAAATAATTGCTAAGACAAAAAATTTATTAATTGATACAGGATGTAAAAATAATCTAAAAGAAGTGTCTTCCCTAATAAGCCTCTGTAATTTATTTATAAGCACTGATAGTCTTTTATTGCATATTTCGCTTTCCTTAAAAATAAAATCAATTTCTTTAATCGGCCCAACATCTCATTCAGAAATAGATATGTATGGTTTAGGAAATAAGATAATTTCTAATTCAAAAGATGTTTGTTCTTATAAAAGAAAAACTAATTGCATGGAAAAAATAAATCTGAACGAAATAATAAATTCAATGGAAAAGCTAATATGTGAAAAAATCACTCTCTTAATAACTTCTTTTAAAGAACCAAAAACAATCGGAAAAGCAATAGAATCAGCATTAAATCAAGAAAATTTTAATAATTTTGAAATAATTATTTCAGCTCCAGATAAAGAAACATTGAAAGTAGCAGAAAGATATGCTAAAAAAAATAAAAATATTAAATTATTCAAAGATAAAGGAAAAGGAAAATCATCGGCACTAAATTTAATTTTCGAAAAAATAAATGATGGAATTTTAATCTTAACAGACGGGGATGTATGGATTAGTAATAATTCAATAGAAGAAATATATGGAAAATTTAAAAATCCACGGGTTGGTTGTGTATCTGGAAGGCCCGTTCCATTAGAAAATAAAAAAACAAAATATGGATTTTGGGCAAATTTCTTATTTGAATCGGCACATAAAATGAGAAAAAAGTCAAAAAGAAATAGAAAATTCTTAGAATGTTCAGGTTATTTATTCGCATTCAGAAAAGAAAAA
>PSPM01000041.1:4708-6810 GCA_004195435.1 Candidatus Parvarchaeota archaeon
TATCCTACAAATTTTAATCAAACATATTGGAGTTTACAATTAATTTTAGCAAGATTATTAATGTGGATAAATGTAATTTTAGACACTAAAATAAAAAAAGAAAAATATTCAGACAATTGGGAAAGAATAGAAAGTACAAAAAATAATTAGTTAACTAGCAATTCTCAGTTCTGAAGGATAATGAGTTTCAAGATATTCTTCTTTAAATTCAATATCCGTTGGATAATCTAATTCCCAGATTTTTATAGGGCCTCTTAATCCTTGATAATAAATAATATCTTCTTTAATTTCCGGATTAAGTTTTTTTAATTCCGCAACTAATAAATCATCTTCAGAATGAACTAAATTAAATCCAGAGTTTTTTTCATTATAAAGATATATCCTTGCCAAATTAGATTTAACTGTCCTTTTCGATAAATAAATAATTGCACCATTTCTTTCAAAAGAATTAGGGCTAACTTTTGGAAATGAAAAAATTCCAGCTTCAACTCCGAACCCAAAATCAAGTAATTTTTCATCACTATAAGCATATCTTAAGGGTAGGTAGATTTGCTGATCATTATAGATAAATACTCCGGTGGGTGGACCAGTTAGATATCCAGAAATCCTATCTCTTGATATCATGATCCCTCCAATTGCAGCCCTATTACCTGGAAGGAAAATTCTTTCCCCTGAACTATTTTCATAGATAATATCTTCATCCAAATAGCTTCCGCCTTTGTAAACTGAAACGATAGAATTCTTTTTTTCACTAGTTAAAGAATTATCTTTCAAAAATATAGGTAAATAACTAGCACGATCATAATTTATATCAGATCCAATAGTAGAAAAAGCGGAATACTTTCCAATATCAGTAGAATCTATTAAAAAATGAGTAGTGTTATGAGAATATAAAAATTCTAAAGCTTCTTCAGAATTTTTCCCAGTTAAGGCATATCTTCCCATCATATGGTTCCAGTAAGATATGGAATTTCCCCCATCTAAAACGGTAGCTCTCTCCCCAATAGATTGTATCCAATATCCATAATCCCACCAATGTCCAAATACAGAATTTTGAGGAGTTTCAGATCGAACCCAAGACATGGCTTTTTGCCATTGATGAGTATAAGGGGATGGAATATAAGCTCCAGCATTGGAATAATCTTGGCTATAGAGCTGAAAACCTGCCCAAAGAAGTGCCAAAATCAGAAAAATAGAAATAATTAACTTAATAAAACCATTATCGTTACTTTTTTTGAAGGATTTAATAGAAAAAGAAATAACAAAATAAGAAACAATTATTGAAACAGGTATAGAAAGAACCATTATTAATCTAACAGCGCCTCTTGCAGAGATTAACCCCAATAAAGAGAAGACCAAAAGAAAAACTAAACTCATATCTATTTTTCTGATTTTATTAAAAAGTCCATTCTTATAATAGCTATAATAATAGTATCCCAAAGTATAAGCAAATATCAAAAAACCGCTAGAATAAAACAATAAGCTAGGTACATTAGTTCCATTAAACAAACTATCTTGAGAATATCTACTAAATATAACAGATGATAAAAAAAGAAAGTATGTGAAACATAAATAAAAACGATCTTTTTTCTTAAAAGAAATAATTGTTCTATTAAAAATATAGACTGAACCAATAAAAAATAACCAAAATAAGATTGGAAAATTAAAAATTAAAGGTCCAAAATTATTAGCCCATTCACTAAAAAAAGGTTGCCTATTTTCAGCAACTGTTTGTATTAAACGGGAAGTTGCTGGACTAACTAGGTTCGACTTAATATCTTTTATTTGATCAATAATAAATGAGGGGCCAAAGGGGCCAAAAGGAAGGGAAGATAGAATTCCAAAGAGAATTACTCCCGTAATTAAAGTTGTTAATTGTTTGGGAAACTTAGATAAGAAACTAATTCTTAAAAATTTCAATAATCCAAAATTAATTAATATTTTATGAATAATTAACAAGAGAAGGACAATAATTGGCAGACCAATAGTTACAGAAGAAATTAATCTAATAAAAGAATATCTGGAAGAAAAAGGAATCATAAAGGATAAAGAAGTAATTAGCCAGAGAGAATAAATAATTAATTTTCTATTATTAATTTTTC
>PSPM01000042.1 GCA_004195435.1 Candidatus Parvarchaeota archaeon
AGAACAACATCATGGGGAAAAATTTCTAAAATTTGATTGTCATTTTCTAAGGGGGAATTATTAATATCTTTTTCATAACCCAGCTCTTTTAACTTTTCAACACTTGTGCCTATTTCTTTGGGTTTAAAATGTGTCAAGGGCATTTCTGAAATATCATATCTGACAGTTCCATCCTTATTTACATTTAGATTGTATTTTGCCCTCAAAAGTCCTTTAGCTAAGTTTTCGCAATCATGCCCTTTACTAGAAGTTTTTTTCAATCCCTTGACTACTAATGGGAGGTCATCTATACGGAAACCTAACTTTTTCTTAGCAACTTCAAAAAAATGCTTAATATCGATTCTCTGATTCTTAAAAGGTAAAAACTTTTCATTATCTACATCTTCGGAATCAGAAAATTGATCTAATTTATAAGAATAAAATTTCCTCTTGCAAAATTCCCCACATTTTTCACATTTCGGATAAATAGTAGAATTTTTACAACTACTACACTCATAAAGCGGGAAGTTTTCCTTTGAAGATCCTTTTTCTACTGCTTCAAAAACACTTTTCAATCGACCCCCTTCCACACCTACTGGATTTCTGGTCTTCCCATTCTAGCACCTACAAAGGTTCCGGCTTTATTTTTGATTTTAAATTTACATAAATCATTAATTGTTTCTAAAACTGCTTTTTTAGGCAATCCATTTAATTTGGAAATTTTATTTCTGAAAACTTCGTCCGAATAATCAATTCCTAGATTAAATAAGAGGGCTTTTGCATTTTCTTTTTTGATAACCACATTTTCAATAGTGACTTCATGTTCACAACCTAGTAGCTCTAAGGCTCTTTTCCCATTCTCAAATTTAGCAATATCTTTTTCCGCATAAGGCAAGGTAAAATTTTCATTGATAGTTCCTTTAGAAATCCAATTTAGTAAATTTGTAAACTCTTCAAAATTTATTTCAGTCCAATAAAAAATAAAAGAAGGATGTAAAGGAACTTTAAACTTGTCAGATAATTCTAACGCCTTTTCAAAATTTATTTTCAAAGAACTATTCCCTCCAGCTTTTTTTAATTCTTCTTGCCAATATTGCTCCACATATGCTGGTTTTGTTAAAGGGTGATTCCGATTAATGAAATCTCCGTAAGGTACAAGAAGATCACCTAAATAAATTATTTCTTCTATTTTTTCTGAAATATTTTCTACTTCTTGAACGGATTTTAAATATTTGGCAGTTCCATCCGACAATTTTACAAATGGCCCATCAATAGTATCGCAAGAGGCAATCGTGCACCCCTTTGTCGGTTTCTCTATTTTTAATTGCGTACCTATAGCAATAAAATCTTTAGTAGCAGCCATGGTTGCAGGATTTAAGGCTAGCGTTGAATATCCTGTATTCCTACATCTCCCATATCTCAGTCTAAATGCTCCGGATCTTCCTGGATGTCCAAAGACTGGCCTTCCTGCAACTATATCTTGAATATATGTTGCACCCCCACTTGTTTTTTTAATTTTTTCTTTTAATTTTTTTTGTAATTTTACAAAATCTTCCAACCAATCCCAGTTAGATAATTTAAAACCTTTCTCTTTTAATTTAGAAATTCTTTTCAAAATTTTTGGAGCTTTCTGAGCCATGCCTTCTGCAATGACTAAAGTAAAACCGCTACGTATAAAATTTGTTTCCACTCTATTCAAATCCTTATGATTATAAACTTCTCGCTTTTCGCTAGGATCTCCAGAAATTTGAATAGGTAAATTTTCCATAAGAAAAGTTAATTCCTCTTCTGAGGGCAAATATTGTAAATTTGTGACCCTCTCATGATATTCATAACATTCATGAACTCCCCTTTTTACTTCTTCATCGGAAGGGTCATATTTAGAGTAACCAAATAGTTCTCTCAAATAATCTATAACTACTAAGGAAAAAGCGGCTTCCGTCCCTCCAGCAGATCTAATTGGTCCTGAATAAAAAGGAGCGAAATAATCTTCTCCCTTTGAAGTTTTATTTAATTTGAGCTGTACAAATCCTTCAATTGGGGAAGAAACAACTCCCAAAGTCATATAGGCCAATGCAATTCTTATTCCTGCTTCAATTGCTTGATGATGGCTTTCAAATTTACAAAATTTTTCTTTTGAAATTTCTTCAGCAATTTTTAGTGACACTCCTGGATCCAAGGATCCAAATTCTTTTTCAAGATCTAAAATCCTATTAACAATTTTTTTATCGTTAACTTGGGGGTAGAGGGTTGAAACTAACCCTACTACTTTTTCAGCTAAAGAACTAGCTTGAGCAACTTCAACTTTTGATACTGGATCAATACCTACAGCTCTCGCTTCTTCTGCAAACATATAATGTCTATCTACTTCAATTTTTAATTTTTCAAAATATTCATTTATCTTCATTTTCACTGAAATCTAAAATTTTTAATTCTCCAGATTTTAAATTCAAAACTGGAACTTTGCAAGGATCTGGAATATTTCCTACTTTTTCTTCGAAATCAGTTTGAGATTGCCAGCAACTGCCTGTAAGAATTAAAGTGCCTTTGTATCTTTCTATGTCCAATCTATGTACTTCTCCAGTGCATAAAACATCTGGAGTCTCTGAAATAACCAATGGATCTTTATTCTTATTAGGTATATAGGAAACAAGAGAATGTGTTGGTGCCAAGTTTCTTTTTTTTAACATATATTTTACCGCTTTTGCAGGGCATTTATGGGCTTTCATTATTCTTAGTTCTTCAATTTCATTAATAAAATTATGAATGCTTGCTCCATGATACATCAATATTTTAAATTCCTTTTCTCCTTCAGAAAGTTTTATCATGCTAGGATTTGGAACTAAAATTAAATTAGATATTTTATGAAGTTCTTCCCCGTAATAATTATCTATTATGGGTTGGGGTTCAGCAACTCTGGATGAATCATGCTGGCCGGGACACATAAACATAGTTATTTCTTTAGGAATTTTTAAAAGATACTTTGCTAATAAATCATATTGTTCTTTCAAACTTTTTAATTTTAATAATTTTTCTTGGCCAGGAAAAACCCCTACTCCATCTACATTATCCCCAATAAAAAATAAATATTTAATTTTTGGAGCTAATTCTTTATCATTATTTATCCATTCAAGAAATTTAGAAAATTCTTCTCCCAAATGTTTATTGCTCCCTACATGGATATCGGATAGAAAGGCAACGCAAATATCTTGATCAAATGAAACTTTTTGTTCTTTCAATGAATCCGGAAAATTAATTTCGAAAGCGAAAACAAACTCATTATTTCCAGACCCCCTCAAAGATATTACATCATCTAAAAGAATCTCTGAAGAATCTTTAAAACAATCATTAGATTTTCATTTTTAGTTAATCTTTTTTCGGTAACAATGCCTATCAAAGTAATATTTTGGCGATTCCTTGAAAGTTTATCTATGGAAACTAAATTGGGAAAATTATTTTTATGAATTAAAATTTTTTGCAATTGGTGATATCTTGATCTAAAATGATTTACAAAATCTTTAACTTTCAGTTCTTCGGAAATGATTGTCGGAGAATAGTGTATGGAAAATCCTTCTTTCTTTTTTTCTATTTTATTTTTCTCTAATTGAGTCAGTTTCAAACCAAGTTTATTGAGAAAGGGTTCGAGAGATATTTTTTGTTTTTCCGTTAGATTATTAAGCAGAATCTTTAAAGGGGAAAGATTATCTTTTATGTTTTCTAAAAATTCTTTAACTTTTGAAGGTTCAAAATTCTCCAAAAAATTTAAAATATCTTTTCCGAGAAGCATTTTTTTTTCTTTAGCTAATGTTAAAATTTCAACATTCATAGATCCAATGATTTTTTCAAAATGTCTTTAGCCTTTTCAGTTATGTTCTTAGACAACATTAATTTAATTTCTCTTGTTCTTCCTTGCCTTCCTTTACTAATAACCTTGGCGTTAATTAAACCGAGCATATCAAATTCAGCAATAATATCTGAAATCCTTCGCTGTGTTAAAATTTCATTTTTAGTTATTTCGCAGATATTCTGGTATCTATTGAATATGTCTCCAGTAAATATTTTTTCGAAATTTTTATCTTCGGTTAGTTGCATTATACTATGTAAAACTAATTGAAATTGTTTAGGTTCGTTTTCTATAATCTCCAACATTTTATCTTTTTCTATTTTATTATTAGCAGTATCTATGTGTTTCAATTTTACCGTTTCGCTACCCTCTCTTTCCGCTAATTCTCCAGCAACTCTTAATAAATCTAAAGCTCTTCTTGCATCTCCATGTTCCCTAGCAGCGAAAGCAGCACATTTTGCAATAACTCCTTCTTGTAAAATTTCCATATTGAAAGCTTGTTCAGCTCTTTCGGTCAAAATATCTCTTAATTGTAGTGCATTATAAGGTGGAAAAACAATTTCTTCTTCTCCAAGGGAACTTCTAACTCTAGGGTCCAAATCATCCATAAAAGTTAAACTATTACTAATTCCCACTATACCTATTTGAGTATTTTTCAATTCTGAGTTTAATCTAGTAAGTGTATAAATAAAATTATCTGAGATTTTTTTAACTGCTTGATCTATTTCATCTAGAATTAGCAAAACAATTTTTTTCTCTTGATCTATTATCTCAATAAATTTATTATAAATCGCATCAGTCGGCAATCCTGTAGAAGGAACATATCCTCCAAGACATTTAATTATTTCTGCTAGGATCCTATATTCTGTATCAGATACTTTTTTTAATTTACAGTTTACATAAACTATTTTTAGTTTTGAAGTTTCAATTCCCTTTATTCTTCTTGTTAGTTCATTAGTAACATATTGTACAGAAAGAGTT
>PSPM01000043.1 GCA_004195435.1 Candidatus Parvarchaeota archaeon
TTTAGAAATTTTTCCCCATGATGTTGTTCTCCCAGCATGTAAAAATTCCCCTGACGAAATGGCTGCTGAAGTTTTATTAAACATTACTAACTTTGTGGACCACGAATTGGAAAAATTATACGATAAGGAAAGTTTTTTCAAATTTAAAAATAAAAAAGAACTTGCAGGCACTTTGATTGGTTGCATGGCACCCCATAATTGTGCCGCAGTTGTTGGGAGAGTTATAGGTTTTGCAAATATTCAAGCACTACTCGCCTCACCATATATGCATGCCGCAATGAGGCGGGATTGTGATGGAGACGAGGCCTGTATTATTTTATTAATGGATTTACTCCTTAATTTTTCAAAGAAATTTTTGCCATCTCATAGAGGGGGAACTCAAGATGCCCCCCTAGTTTTGAATACGCGTATGAGGGCTGGAGAAGTAGATGATATGGTTTTTGATTTAGACATAAGCAAGAAGATTCCTTTAGAATTGTTCAAAGCAGCGGAAGAGGAAAAATCTCCTTATGAAATAAAAATGGATCTTGTAAAAGATAGGCTAGGGGGAAAACATGAATTTGATGGAATTCATTTCTCCTACGATACTTCAGATATTAATTTGGGACCTTCTTGCTCTAGTTATAAAACTTTACCAACAATGAAGGACAAATTAAAAAATCAAATGATCTTATGTAAAAAAATAAGGGCTGTAGATACAACTGATGTTGCTAGATTAGTCATAGAAAGGCACCTTATTAGAGATATAAAAGGGAATTTTAGGAAATTTTCAATGCAAGTTTTCAGATGTACAAGTTGCAATTCTAAATATCGTCGACCACCGCTAGTCGGAAAATGCACAAATTGCGGTGGTAATTTAATGTTCACTATTTCTAAAGGGAGCATTCTAAAATATTTAGAAGCAGCTTTAGAATTAGCAATAAAATATAATGTTAGTTCTTACCTTTTAGAGTGCCTTGAAATAGTAAAAAAAGATATTGAAAGTGTTTTTGGAAGAGAAAAAGAAAAACAAGAAAATTTAGCTAAATGGTTTTAATTAAACCAAATAAAAAATTATCGTAGGAATTAGCAAACAACCCATTAAACTAGTTCTTCTAACCCCTGAAACAATTGTAAAAATTCCTAAAAATGTAGATGTAAAGAAAACTAAAAGTCCCAACCAATTAGAGAAAAGAATAATTATTGATGTAAGGAAAAATAGAATTAGTTTTGTTAGAGTAGTATAATTTATTTTTCCAATTTTCCTAGAGAAGAATTTAGAGATTTGAAGAGTTAAAAAAAATGCAAGACTGCCAGAGAGAACAATTACCAAGAGGAAGACTCCTAAATGAGAAAGAGTTATTTCTTGGAGAATTTCTTTAACTGCCACTGCCGATCCAGTTCTAGTTCTACCAATAGAATAGATTGTAATAAAACTTAGACCAAGTACAATTGTATTTATTGCCCCCAATAAAACAAAAAAACTTTTTTTTGTCTGTTTTATTAATTCAGATCCAATTATTGCAGCGTGTCCGGCCCCAATTCCCGGAAGAAACGAGCAAAGAGGTGCGGAAAGGATGGCTCCAAGAGAGGCTCCAAAAAATTCTTTTTTAGGAATGGTTATTTTTTTCAGAGGCAAGGTTTTTTGTTTTGCAATTTCTGTTTTATTTTTTAAACTTAGAGTCAAGGCAGATGCGCCAAAAAGGCCAGTTAAAACTGGCAATAGAGGTTCTTTTACTGGCAAGTTTAAAGCAGAAAATCCAATAAAACCGGAGAATAGAAAAATGATTAAAGAAGTTATGAAAAATTCCTCCCTTAATATAAGATAAATAGAAAGAAAAATTAATAAAAAAGGAATTGCAAATTTGACTGCCGAATAAATTAACGGAATCAGATAAATAAATGGAAATGCGAAGATTAAGATTATTAAAATTCCTACTAGTGAACCATATAAAGTCAAAACTATTGCTTCATGTGCTGAACCTTCTTTTAACATTTGATGCCCTGGAAGAATTGATAAAAAAGTGTCGTCTTCTGGAGCGCCAAGAAAAATTGACGGTATGAAGTCCATAAAAGAATGAGTTATTGCCATGGAAATTATTATAATTGCCAGAGAAAGGGGTGGAAAAGTAGAAAATAAAGTGATGGAAGATAATAGGAATTAGGCCTGTGAATGTTCCAGCAAGAACTCCTATTAATAATGAGATTAAAAAATCTGCAATCTGAATCATAGGTTCAGAAGACAGAAGGACTATTTGTTATTTATTATTTAGGAACAATCGCTGCTGTGCTGTATGTTTTTGGAAGTTTTTTTGCAAGAGTTTTAACCTCTTCCAAAGTTACTGAATTTATTTTTTCTTCAAATTTGTAATATTCTTCGGCATTCCCGTTAGCTATTTCTGAAAAAATCAATCCATTTAGAACATTTATTCCTTCTTCCGATGATACTTTTTTTAGCCCTATTAGTCTCTCTTTTGATTCTTTTAAATCTTGATCAGTCATTTTTTCTATTTCTTCAAATCCTTTTAAGATTAACTCTTTCACTTTTGGAATTGCTTCTTTTGTCGTTCCAACATATATGGAATAATGTGAATAATTTTTTTCAAAATCAAGTGAGCTCCTTACCGTGTAAGCTAAGCCTCTTTTTTCTCTTATTTCAAGAAATAGTCTTGAAGACATGCCATTTGCAAGATATGCATCAAGAACATCCAAAACATAAAGTTCTTTTTCGCCCGGCATCGGAGCATGAACTCCAAATGCAAAATGCGCTTGATCTATATGTGTCCTTTCTTCTTTAGACTCCCTATTTCTCTTTTTAATTTTTAAAGCTTGATAGGTTTTATTTCCTGGCTGAAATTCTTTCTCAAGATAATCACAAACTTTGTCAAAATCTGCATCTCCTACAACTGTTACGAAATAATTTTCTGGAGAATATTTATCATCAAAAAGAGATTTTACAAAATCTCTTTTCAAGGAAGTCACAGATTCTTTTGTACCAGCTATTCCCATCCCAAAAGGACTTTCATATAAATTTTCCTCTAATTTTTCCATAACGTGTCTTTGAGGTGTATCATGATACATTTTTATTTCTTCAATTACTACTTTTTTTTCTTTTTCAAATTTTTCTTCATCAAATTTTGGATTTTTCAACATATCAACTAAGATATCAATTCCATTAAAAAGATGCTCTGATGGAAGTTTAAACCAATAGGCAGTAACATCATTTGCAGTAAATGCATTAAGAATCCCTCCTTTTTTCTCTATTTCTCTTGAAATATCTTCGTGAGTTCTTGTTTTAGTCCCAGTGAATACCAAATGTTCTATTAAATGAGCGACCCCCTTTATTTCAGCAGTTTCATGCGCTCCTGCAAAAGGATTAGCAATTCCAAAAGATACTAGTGGAAGATCTCTTTTTTCATGCATAACTGTTATTCCATTCTTTAATTTCCTTTTTTGAAACTTCATCAAAAATAAAAAAGGAAATTCTTAATAAAGCTTGTGCATAAAATTTTGCATGCCAATTAATGCAAATTATGAATATTTAGAAGCGGAAAAGAAATATCTACAAGCCCAAGGGCTGGATGAAAAGATAAAGTGTCTTGGGGAACTTATAAAGACATCTCCTGGCCATAAAGGCGCTGAAAATTTAAGGGCGGAATTAAGGTTAAGGTTGAAGAAGCTAAAAGAGAAAAAGGAAAAAGGAAAAAAAGTAGGGAAAGGGAAAAAAGGAATAAAAAAGGAAGGGTTTCAAATAGCTCTTATAGGATTGACAAATTCTGGCAAATCTTGCCTAATTAACTCATTAACTAACACCCATTCAAAAATTTCAGAAAATCAATTCACAACTAAAAATCCGGAAATCGGAACAATGAATTTTGAAGGAGTGAAATCTCAAATTTTGGATTTGCCTTCTTTGAAAGGAAAAGATTTCGATATAGGGATTATGAATACAGCAAATTGTTTACTTTTAGTTATAGAAAAAATTGAAGATTTAACTGAAATTTCTAAATTTACAGAAAAGATATCCGGTAAAAAAATTATCATATTAAATAAAAT
>PSPM01000044.1 GCA_004195435.1 Candidatus Parvarchaeota archaeon
TTTAACAGATTCGTAATTTTAGCAAATAGAATAGACAATTCTTTATCTCAAATAGATGTTCAATTAAGAAAAAGAGCTGATTTAGTTCCAAATTTGGTAAAAACAGTGAAGGGTTATGCAAAACATGAAAGTAAAATAATGAATGAAGTTACAAATGCAAGAAAAGAATTAATGTCTGCAAAAAGTTTACCTGAAAAAGTTAAAGCAGGTTCAGAATTACAAAATGCTTTAAAATCAATATTTGCAATAGCGGAAAATTATCCAGATTTAAAAGCAAATCAAAATTTTCTACATTTACAACAGGAATTATCTGCTATAGAGGATAAAATATCTTATGCAAGACAATATTATAACGATTCAATATTAAACTACAATAATACCTGCAAATCTTTTCCAGGAGTCGCTTTTGCTAATTTATATGGAAAGAAATCAAAAGAATTCCTAAAGATACCACAAGAATCAAAAGCGGTTCCAAATATAGATCTTTAATTAACAAGAGACATTCTTCTTCCTTGTTTCAAAAAAGATTTTTCGGAACATTGCTTTCTAAATTCTCTTAAACAATTATCTGTGCAACAAGCATTCATTTTCTTTTCACAATCCAAACACATTATTACAAATTTATCGCATTTTTTATTTTTACAATTTCTATAAAGATCACAAGAAGAATTGCATAAAAGGCATTCAGAGATAAGCCCTCCATCTTCATTAATATTACTAACTAATCTTTTATCGAAGACAAAACATTTACCGTCCCAAACTGTGTTAGGAAATTTCTGACAAAAAGAGATTATTCCTCCATGAAGTTGCCTAACATCATTAAAGCCTTGTTGAATCATGTAGGAAGAAGCTTTTTCACATCGGATTCCACCAGTGCAATACATCACAATCTTCTTATCTTTTTTATTTTTAATAGATTCAACAAATTTTGGAAATTCTCTAAAAGTTTTTATATTTGGAGTTATGGAATTTTTAAATTTTCCAACTTTCCATTCATAATCATTTCTAGCATCTAAAATTATTAAATTCTTATCTTCTCTATCATATAAGCTCAAAAATTCTTTCGGAGAAATATATTTTCCAACATTATTCATGTCTATTTTTTTACCCATTCTTATTATTTCATCTCTGTCTCTAACAGACATTTTTGTAAATGGCGAAGATCTTCCAATTTCCTCTTTGAAAATAATATCTGAAAATTTTTTATCCTCCCTCAACTTTTCTTTATATTTTTCAGTCTGTTCTT
Source organism: Candidatus Parvarchaeota archaeon (assembly GCA_004195435.1). Lineage (GTDB taxonomy): Archaea > Nanobdellota > Nanobdellia > Pacearchaeales > GW2011-AR1 > PSPM01. The sequence continues at coordinate 1,247 of PSPM01000044.1, forward strand.
TTGTTCCAGAAATAGACCCATTAATTCCTTCTTTTCCAACTAACACTTTCCCAAATATTTTTAATTTTTTACAAAATGCAAGATGTTTTTCAACAAAATCTGAAGGATTTTCTACCTCAACAAATTTATAAAAAAGCAATATATTAATATTATTCATTAATATTATTCAGATTCACCCCTTAAAAAATTTACTAAAAATTTTATATAGGCAAAATACTAAATGATTATATGGCAGAAAGAATATCTTTTAGAGATCAAATAACTAGGAATAAAATTAAATCTTTTATTCTAATTGGCGTAATTGTAATAGCCTTTCTTTTGGGCCCTGGTTATTTTTTTATTATAATGATTTTTTCAATAATATTTTCTCTTTCTTATGTTTTAATAAGCTATTATAAATCTGACAAAATTGCTCTTGCTTCTGTAAAAGCTAAACCAGCCTCCAAAATTAATCACAGGGAGTTTTTTAATGCTGCAGAAAATATGTCTTTAGCGTCTGGATTACCGATGCCTAGACTTTATGTTATGGAATCTTCAGAAATAAATGCCTTTGCATCTGGAAGGGATCCTCAGAATGCAGTAATTTGTGTAACTACGGGTTGCCTTAAGGAATTGAATAAGCAAGAATTAGAAGGAGTAATAGCTCATGAAATGTCACATATAGCTAATTATGACATTAGATTCATGACTCTTACAGCAATCCTTGTAGGGTTAATTTCAATAGTGGCTCAAATTTTCTTAAGAAGTCTTTGGTTTTCAAGTTTAACTGGAGGATCAGGAGGGAGGGGAAAAGACGGGAGAATGCAAATTATACTAATAGTTTTAGGGATATTTTTAGCAATTTTAGCACCACTTTTTGCAAATTTAGTTTCCCTAGCAATATCAAGGAAAAGAGAATTCACAGCAGATGCAACTGCAGTAAAATTCACAAGATACCCCCCTGGCCTTGCAAGCGCTTTAAAAAAAATAAGGCATCAACATGTTTCTGAAAAAGAGAAACATAGGTATGCAAAGGCTTTAGCACCCTTATTTATTTCAGATCCATTCAAAAGAAAAATAAAAGGAATGTTTTCAACACATCCAGATGTAAATGAAAGAATAAGCAAACTTGAAAGAATGTAATTATAGTTTACTAATTATCGTTTTTAGTTCCTTCAAATCACCTATAATAAAATTTGGGCCATTTTCTAAAAGATCCTTTTTAGTGCTCCATGAAGAGCTATTAGAAACAACTACTACTCTACAACCAACTTTTCTTGCTAATTTTATATCTACTGGACGATCACCAACATAAATTACTTCATCAACATTTAATTTCTTCCTTTTTATAATTTTTTTTAGTTCATCAAATTTTGTATCAAAAGTGTCCGCTCCATGAACTTCACTGAAGAAATCAATATTCAATTTTTCTAAAGCTATTTCTATAAAATCACTAACAGAATTACTCAGGATTATTTTTTCCTGAGTTAGATTCTTCAAATTTTTTAAATTCTTACATGGGTGAACATCTTTAGCATGCTCAATAAAATCTTTAGCAATATCATCTATAATGGAGGATAAGGTTTCATTATCTTTACTAATAAATTCCATAGCTTTTTTCAAAGGAACATTTCCAAAATCTTTAACAAATTTTTTGTCTAATTTAAATCCATGTTTCTCAACATTTTTTTTTACAATTCCCAAAAATATCTTTCTTGTATCAACAAGAGTGCCATCAAAATCAAAAACAACTAATTTTATACTCATTTCGTTTTTTTAGTAAAATCTTTGATAAATTCTTCATGCTTAGTTCTATCAGCTATTTTTTTGAGTTCCCATCCTTCTTTATCGCCAACTTTTTCAGTTTTAACAGAATTAATTACCCTTTTCCTAATAGAATCAGATAAAAGAACACTTTCATCTAAGTATCCTGAAATTTGTTTAGCAGAACTAATAATATTTCCTACAGAAGTAAATTACCATTATTTAATCCAATTCCAAAGTCGATTTTATCTTTGAATTTTTTGTTATGTGCTCTAAAAACTTCCTTAATTTTTTTAGCAACCTTAACAGCTAATAGGTCATTATTATTTTTTTTCGTTAATGCAGGAGAGAATAAAAAGATTCTATAAGCTCCATCTTCATAAATTTTAGCACCTGTTTCTTTCGCTTCACTTAACGCATCATCAATTGTAGATGAAGAATAATATGATTTAGCACTTTTTTTAGAAAGTCTCAGAGCTATAACACTGGCCTCTTCTTTTTTACCACTAACCACCATCTCAGAAACATTCTCAATTTTTTTCATAGGTTCACCTTTCAATTTAAAATTAGATCTTATTCTTTTTATAGAAATAAATAAGACTCCAATAACAAACAAAAAGAGAGCTAAAAGATAAATCGAACTTTTAGAAAAATTAGCAAAAGAACCAGATTTTATTTCTTTTAACCCAATAGCCCTTCCAGTCAAAATAGTTTTACCAAGATTTACATCTTTAGAACCATCATTAACTCCCACTTCGTAAGTTCCATCTGGGGCAAGGATTCTAAATTTTTTTGTCTCTCCAACTTCTAACTTCACATTTTTAATTTCAATTTCTTCATCAATTAAAACTTCAATAGACTTTACATAAGGAACGTTTCCTATATTTTTCGCAATTAGAGTATTATTAGCTAACTCAAATTCTGCTTCCTCGTGTTCCTCAACATAAAGTAATTTTTGTTCCTCTAATTCACCAGAATTAGCTAAGATTTTATAATACCCTGGAGCTGTATCGAGCAAAAGAGGTACAGAAATATCTTCTCCAGATTTTACTAATTTTTTATAAAATTCTGTTACTTCCTCACCTTCACTTGGAAGATATATGATTATTCCAACTTCTCTTTCAATTATATCTTCTGCTTGATCATATGCAGAAACTTTAAATGCAAAATTTTCCCCTGGATGGTAACCATTTTTCTCAGAAACAATTTCTATTTTTTTTAAGATAGAATTAACTTCTATTAATTCAAAAGAAAATCCTTCATTGCTTATTTCTCCAAACGAGTCCATCTCATAAATTCGCAAACTGAGATTATGCTCTCCAGACTTAGAATCTTCTGGTATTGTAAAATTTAAAGAAAAAGAACCTTCGTCCAAACTTTTAGATAATTGAATTCCAAGAGATCCAACAGTTAATTCAACAATTCCTTCGACTTCAAGATTGTTGGCTTTCGAAGCTAAACCATTTATGTTAGCACTTTCTGACGGATTAAATATGGCCTTTTCTAAAAATAATTCAATATCAATTTTATTATCTACTGAAAATTCTTGGCTGTTAATATTTATTTCCCCGTAGTCAGCAGTTAAATAACAAGATTCAGAATTATTCCCAAGTATAGATTTGCTTAACAAAGTTTGAACATTGAAAGTTTGTTCATCACCCGGATTTAGATTGACATAATTTCCATAAATTGTTAAACTATTATTAGAACCACAATTAAGATTAACACTTAAAAGATTATTAACAGGAACTCCTGAATTAATAGTAACGTCGATATCTAGAACATCATTGACATTATATGCCAATTGTGGCTGACTCATAAACATTCCAGCTGAAGCAAACGGAATTACCATAAGAACCAAAATTAATAATGACCTCATCTTCATAAGAAAAACAAGGGAAATTTTATATATAAATCTTACCGCTCACTAAGTTTTATAAATATCGTTCTATTAGACAAAACATGAAGAAAGAAGTGATAACTCCTTGGG
>PSPM01000003.1 GCA_004195435.1 Candidatus Parvarchaeota archaeon
CTTTGAATTGGCAATGGGCTCGGAACGCTCTTCAGACAAATATGTAAATCTCCTTGGGAATTGATTCCCGGTGGAAGAGGTGTAAAATTAGGTATTGTATAATCAGCAGTTAAGTCCGATGATAAACAAGCATCAGCATCCATATTTGCTGCAAAATTATCTAGAGGAAATAGAGTACCATCTTGTTGTCCAACTAAATGTGAAGCCGTGATTGTTGCGCCATTAATTGGCATATTTCCAAAATTTATAAGAGTTGTAGCCTGATCATTATTTGGAAAAGTTCCAGGTAAAACCTGTCCGAAATTCACTCCGGTATCAATAATCAATTCTGTATATTCTAAAACAGTAAATGGTGAAAGAAGAGTATTTGATTGTCCTCCGACATCAGTTGCCGTCGCACTAACTTGCCAAGCTCCAGGAGGATCAAAAAATCTCATCCTCACAGTACAAGATGTTATTCCAGTAATTGAATTAACAGTTCCACAAACTGCAATTCTTGTTGTAGTTATACTGTCAGTGACTTCAGCTGTGACACTTACTTGATTCAAGTTACCTTGATATAAAACTGTAACCTCGAAGGGAACGGAATTGAGCCCTGAGGGATCATCCAAAAGTTGATCTGGAATTTCAGAAATCGAATCAACGTTCGGCCCTCCGGCAGGAACATGTGAAATCTCTAAAAAAGGAGAAGTTGGATTTTTTGTAAAATAATCTGAATATGTATTACTCCCTGTTGAGTCAATAGCTCTAGCTCGTAAATTAACATTTTCCTGATCTGGAATTGATGGTGTATCCCATGTAAACGGAAATCCTTCTGGATGACTCCCAATGGGAGTCCATTGTTTTCCATTAATTGAAACAAAAACATTTGTGTAATCGATTTGATCAAAATTTCCTACATCGAAGTAATCAAAATTTATTCCCCTAATTCTCAAATTAGTATTACTTGGTGTTTCCCAAGCTGTTAGAATTCCTGGATTAGAAGTTACAATAGAAAACCCCCCAACACCTGTAACAGACATTGTACCTATTGAAACAAAACTTGAACCATCCCACATTTCAACTTCCAAATCTGGCAAATTATTTGCATATGAGGTTGACCCTAAATCACTATAACTAGAAACATCAACATCAATTTGAATTTCACTAATACTTGTTGTTGAAGATGAAAAAATATCATTATAAGTTGTAAAAGGTTTTGTTGATTCTACGTCTATAAAACCTGGTCCTTCAATGTTTATTCCATCTATATATACATGATCTCCATTTCCACTAAATTCTGATTCAAAACTAAGAACTACAGAATTATCAAACACGCAATTTACAGGAGTTATTGTAACTGATTGGCTAGTAAAATCTAACCATTGATTTTCTGTTCCTAAACTATTTGCTTCATAAGACCAAATAGTAGTTCCATCACACTTAAAATCCAATCTTTCTGTTCCCTCAATACTTGTATAAAAAGCATTCCAAGAAACATCCACAGAAGGATATCCTGTAAAATCAAATGATTGTTCTGTTATTGAAGTCGCACTATTATCTTGTAAATGCCAAGATTGCGTACCACCCAAAATATTTGAATCATCAACAGAACTTCTTACTCCTGAAAGATCTGAATCAGCTCCTGGATCAGACCATCCTTGTGCTCCGGATTCAAATCCTGCAAAATGTATTGGAATTGTAGAACTTGAACTTCCGATTATTTGTTGAGTGCTTGATTCTTGATCTGTTGAAATAATGGATGAAAGTAAATTAGCTTCTATAAAATAAGTTACAGGATCTCCATCAGGATCTATAGAGCCTATACCTTCTATATCTACAGATGCATCAACTGTGATATCGCAACTTCCTCCACCACATACTAAGTCTGATGGTGGTGAAGGAGGCAAATCTGCAGGCTTTAGTGCAAGAGTTGCCACAACCCATTCCCCTCGGTCATTATCATTAATATTCTGCCAAGAAGTGGGAATTTCGGTCCCTGGGGAAAAAATTATCCTCGTAGATACGCCCTGCTGCATAAAATTATTATTCCCATTATTTTGGCCTGCAAAATTTCCTTGCAAAGTATAATCTGTCGGAGCAACCCATTCAGAGATATCATCGTGAGTGACATGGGCGAAAAGAAAAACTAATGCGCCAGGAGTATTTGTAATTATAGAAGGATTTGTTGGAGCGGGATTGTTAACTCCGGAATCATGATGGTTATCTGGATTAAAAATAACATCAAAGGGATCATTAGAATTTACATTTCTAAAGGTATGTATCTGACAACTTGTAGCATCTGCGTTATTATTCCCATTGTTATGTGCAAACTCTGGGCCAACTTCTGAATTTCCATGAACTTTCCAAAAAATAGATGTATGCCTATCTCTTCCTGGCCCGCCGATTTCTTCTGAATAGAGTAAAGTCCAACCACCAGCTGCCTCCTCTGTCCAACTAACGCCGCTATCAAGACCATTATTAGGATCATAAACACAAGTAGCTATCATTAAATCATTAAGTTGGCTCCCTGGAGGTATTTGTGGAAAAACACTTGTTTCAGCCCCTCCACTAGCAATGCTATTACCGACAAGAAAAATTGAAGGATCCACAATATAATCAAACTCTACTGCTCCACCTTTAATCTTCAAATCAAATGTGTCTTGCGTTCCAATTAAATCGGTCAAAAAAACGGTATTTCGTCCTACTTCTAAAGAAGTAAACTCTGCAATAAGTTCCGTCCCTCCAACTTCATATACTTCTATGCTTGGAGCTCCGGAAATAATTCGAGGATATAGTGTAATATCTTTTGATTTATCCAACGGAACTTCAAAGGTGACTCTAACATGATGGGTGTCTTGAATTGTTTCACTCCAAACATCATCAAGAATTCTGACTTCTGAAAAGATATTACTTATTAAATTTCTATTTTCATCTAAATGTTTTGCATTTGTAATAACTATGATCTCAAAAGTTTGCGTACTTAGGTGGGGGGCGATCCAGGCAAGTGTGTCAAAAATTCCATTTCCATTAAGATCGTAAAGTGTGAATGGAACAGATATGCCCCTTTCAACCCAATAAAGATCTAAAGAAGAAGGTGAGAGAATATTCCAGTCCTCAGGTATGTCTGTAAAAACAGGCACATTAGTCATTCCATCTGGCCCTGTAACTGTAACGCTCTGGCCATCGGAAATTGGTTCTGGAAGAGTTAAAGTTACTCCTGGAGGGATTGGTTCTGGCCCGTCTTCTTCATCTCCAATTTCATCTCCTGATTCTTCATCTTCTTCATCTTCTTCATCTTCAGTACCTTCATCCCCTGGTTCTTCTTCCTCTTCTAAAATTTCATAAAATATTGTATGCAAGGAAACTCTGGCATTTTCAAAAAGTTCCACCCTTAATTCGTAACTCTCTTCCTCAAGATCAAAGCCGGTTAAATCGCAAGTTTCTAAGCAAACCTCATCAAAACTTCCGGAAGAAGAGATCTCTGCCAATAGGTAAACCTCTTCCTCTTCATCTGGAACTGCCAAAAAGATAGAGGCAGATCCAGTTCCACTTAAACTTCCACTCAAACTTGCAGATTGCAAAACACCCAAATTTTCCAATTCCCAGAGATAAATCCCGTTGGAATCAAAATCTTGTAAAATTTCCTGGGAGTGTATTTCTGGAGCAAAAAAAACTTCTTTTTCCAAACTTAAGAAAAAACCCAAAATGAAAATTAATGATAAGCTAATAATAATAAAAGGCATGGCTTTTTTGATAGTTGTTTTCGCTCTAACTTTTTTCAAATCTCTATCAATTTTTGAAACATGAAAATTGCAAAGCTCAATATAATTATCATAATAAGAATGCCATTCCTTGAGAGTTCTCTTCCCTAGAAACTCTGAAGATCTTCTTTCGTATTCTTCTTTATCAATTTTCTTGGAACTATATTCCTCGAGAAAAATTCCTATTTTTCTATTCAGCTGATTCCTACTTTTTTCTGTAAAACTAATTCTTTCTAGAAGTTCTTTTCTTCTTTTCCTTAGATCTTCTAATTTTTCACTCATTTTTTACCTCCTGAAAAAGAAAAAGGAAGGGCTCTCGCAAGATTTCTAGGGTGTTGCGGAAGAGCTCTTCCAGAAAAAAAATGAAATATTTTAGGGTTAAAACTGATAAAAAACATTGGAGCTACAAGCCTCACTAAACTTAGCACTAATCTCTCTTCCACATTTTACACCCTAGATACTTATTTTGTATGAAAAAAGGCTTATAAAAGTTTCTAAAATAAGTAATTATAATACTTAATTTGTATTAAAAAGATAGCATAAAAAAAGAAATGTTTGGAAATAGCAAAAAAATAGCCTAACTAATAAAAATTAGAAGCCTTCTAAATCTGGAACTTCTTCAGAATTTGCATTTTGAGACATAGATTCCATTGGATCTTCCCTTGAGGGCAAAGAGGTTTTATTTATAATAAAAATATCCCCTATTGCTTTAACAAACTGTTGTGGTACTACAACTCCTTTAGCACCACCAAGTAAATTTGTAAAACCTCCAGTTAACTTAATTTTCCAACCATCTATTTTATTATCTACCAAATTAACTTCTTCTACTTGTCCAAAATAATCTCCATCAGAAGTATAAACTTGCCTTCCTACAATCTCGCTTAATTTTTTTACTCTCAACATCAATCAGAATCAGCTCATTAGTATTTATATTTTACGTTTATGAAAAATACCTATCCGAAAATAACAGCCATTTGGCATAATATTTAAAAGAATTCTAAAACTACAAATTAAATGAAGAAAAAAGAAATTATTCATATTTTTTTAGCAATCTTAGTTCTGACAATTGTAATTAGTTTTTCAAAACTTATAGAACAAAACTATAATGATCTTGGAATTTATTTTTTATTTGCTTTGGGAATTATTTCCATAAATATATGTGCAAAAAAATTGATGGCGAGAACTCTTGATTCAGATGTAACTCATGAAATTTGGAGATTCTCCCGTTTTGGCTTTAAGCCAGATCAACATTTTAAAAAGGGAATTTCAGCAGGAGTAATTTTCCCTTTGGTTTTTACTGCATTTTCTCTTGGAATGCTAAAAGTAATGACTCTCTTAACTTATAATACTAAAATACTAAAAAGAAGGGCGGCAAAAAGATTTGGACTTTATAGTTTTACCGAAATGACTGACTGGCACACTTCTTTAATTGGGGGGGCAGGAATTCTTGCAACTCTTTTAATAGCCTTCCTCGGTTACTGGCTTCCATTGCCTGCCGAATTAGGAGATATAATCTTTAAAACAGCAAGTTATTATGCCTTCTTTAATTTAGTTCCATTTTCTAAATTAGATGGTTCTCAAATTTTCTTTGGTTCCAGAGTTCTTTGGTTCACACTTTCAATAATAACTTTAATTTTCACAGGATATTCCTTAAGTTTTTAATTCAAAATGATCTTAGATAAGCAAATAAATTTAAAAGAAATTACTCCATCAGATTATTTTGAATTATGTAAAAATTGGGAATTTAAAAGAAAATTAGGAAGTGGTAATTATAGTCCAGTTGAAATTGATAGACTTTCTAGAAATAAAAGATATTTTTCATTTTTAAACGAGATTTCGTTTAGCACCAAAGATTCTTTTCAAAATTCACTTCTTGACCTTGAACAGGTAATTTGCGTTCACAAATTTTTCCAAAATCCTATTAAGGAATCTAGAAAAAGACTAGAAGATACTAAAGATAAATATGGTGAATTAAGAAGGATTATCAAAGAATTCGAGAAAGAAGATACTTTATTAGTAGAATTTAAACCGGTAGAATTTTCATTTTCGAATAACCATCGAGTTAATAGAAAAAATTATTTTAAAAATAAAAAAATGGATAATTTAATTTTCTATAATTCTGATCCTGAAATACATTTAGTTCAAGCGAACATACACAAAAAGAATTTCAAAAAATATGATCTTTATCCACTTCCAGAAAAATTCGAAGAAATTTTTTCCATAACCCTTATTTCTCCGAACTATGAAATTCAAAATGATCAAGTTAGAACCTAGAGATTATCAAAAAGCAATCCTTGAAACTGCAATACATAGTAACACTCTAGCAATTCTACCGACTGGAGTTGGGAAAACCTTAATTGCTCTGATGTTATCCGTAGAAAGATTAAAAAAATTCCCTAGAAAAAAAATACTTATTCTTGCTCCAACAAAACCTTTAGTTGAGCAACATTATGAATCTTTCAAAGAACAACTTCCTGAACTCTTTGCGGATCTACAATTATTTACTGGAGCTGTAAACGCAGGGAAAAGAAAAGAAATTTGGCAAACAGCGGAAATAATTTTCTCTACACCTCAATGTATTGCTAACGACCTAAAAAAATATCTTTATGACTTGAAAGAAGTTTCACTTTTAGTAATTGATGAGGCTCACCGTTGTTTAAAAAATTATGACTATACAACGGTTGCTGATTTTTATAAAAGACAGAGTGAAAATGGAAGGATACTTGGACTTACTGCATCACCTGGATCTGAAAAAGAAAAAGTTAGAAAAATTTGTGAAAATTTAGCAGTTGAAGAAGTGGAAGTTAGAACAAGAGATTCTGAAGATGTGAAGCCTTATTTACAAGAATTAGAATTTGTAAAAATTGAAGTTCCATTTCCGAATGAATTTATTGAAATAAAAGTTCTTTTGGATAGAATTTATGATTCAAAAGTTAGAGAATTAAGATCTAGAAAACTTTTATTTGGTTCGGCAAATAAAATTACTTTATTAAATTTGCAAAAGAAACTTGCAATGCAAGCAGTTAAAAAAAATTACCAGGCATTAATTGGCATGTCTTTAACTGCTCAAGCAATAAAAATTTCCCATGCTACAGAATTATTAGAAACTCAAACTCTTTCTGGATTAAAACTTTACTTGGAAGGATTGAAAAAACAGGCCGATCAAAAAAAAAGTAAAGGAGTTCAGAAAATAGTAGCATCTCCTGAATTTCAAGCCTCACTAATTTCAGTAGAACAACTTCTAAAAAATAAAATAGAGCATCCAAAAATAGAAGAATTGAAAGTTTTGATAGAGGGTGAATTTGAACAGAATAAAAATTGTAAAGTTATAATTTTTTCACAATTTAGAGAAACTGCTTCAACTATTTCAAATAAATTAAATGAACTTCCAGGAATCAAATCTGAAATCTTTGTAGGTCAAACAAAAAAAGATGGGAGGGGGCTTTCACAAAAAGAACAGAAAGAAGTGATAGAAAATTTTAGGTCTGGAAAAATTAATGTTCTTTGCGCAACTTCTATAGGAGAAGAGGGATTGGATATTCCTGAAGTTAATGCAGTATTTTTTTATGAACCGATACCTTCCGCGATAAGAAAAATTCAAAGAACAGGAAGGACTGCTAGATTAGCGCCAGGAAAACTTTTCATAATGATCACAAAAAATACTCGTGATGAAATTTACCATTATGTTTCTTCAGCTAGAGAGAGGAAAATGTATAAAACAATAGATATTATAAAAAAGGAGATCAAAAATAAACCAAAAACTCTTTCAGATTTCAGATGACTTTTCTAAATCCTTTTTCAAAAAAAACAAAGAGAGAAGAGAAGAAAAAGATAATAATAGATCATCGAGAAAAAAATTCCCTAGTGGTTTCAGAATTGATAGGTTTAGGATTTTCCATAGAATATAAGCAACTTCCTGTAGCAGATTATATCATCGGAGATGTTGCAATTGAAAGAAAAACTTTGGCAGATTTCAAATCATCAATTATAAACAAAAGAATAATGCGACAATTATTAGAACTGAAGCAATATCCTCAACCGATTTTGATACTTGAAGGTCTTGAAGAAGAAGATCCCTATTCTGGATTGATTCATGAAAATGCTTTCAGAGGTTTTTTGCTTTCCATATTAACTGAATATAAAATTCCGATTATTTTTACACTAAATGCGAAAGATACGGCCCTTTACATTTCTGTATTGGCAAAGAAAAAACAAAAATCTTCTGAAGCTATCAGAGCGACCAAAATTACATTAACTCCTGAAGAACAAATCCAGTTTGTTTTAGAAGGTTTCCCATATATTGGTCCAAAAACTGCTGAAAAATTAATAAAGCATTTCAAATCTCTTAATAATATCTTCAACGCATCTGAAGAAGAATTAAAGGGGGTTATCGGGAAAAAATCAGAGTTAATATTCAAATTAATTAATTTAAAATTTTAATTTTTAGCGCCCTTACTTGTTTTTCTCCATCGAACTCATCAACTAACCCTTCAATTAAAACTTCTTTTCCTAAATAACTTTCCTTGCAATTGCAATAAACCTCAATTTCCCCCATATTAAAAATTTTAAAATCGCCAAAATCTCTTTCTTTTAGAATTTCCCCTGAAACAATAACTTTTTCATTTAGTTCTAAACCTTCTAAACTCTCAACTTTCTTTCCTGAAAAATTAAGCATAACTAACAAAATAGAAATTCCTAGAATTGTCAAAACAAAAGAAAGTTTTCTCATAAATAAATGTGAACGAAAGATTTAAAGTAACTTTCTACATTCTTGAAATATGAATCAAAAAGAAAGATTGGAATTAATTAAAAAAAATACTGTAGAAATAATTCCAGAGAAAAATTTACTTAAAGTGCTTGGAGAGAAAAAGAAACCGGTTGTTTATTGTGGTTATGAACCTTCTGGGCCACTTCATCTTGGACATTTTGTTACCATAATGAAACTTTTAGATTTGCAAAACGCGGGATTCAAAGTTAAAATCTTACTTGCGGATGTGCACGCATTACTTAACAAAAAAGGAGATAAAAATCTAATCAAAAAAGAAGTTGTAGCTTGGGAAAAGACCTTGAAGGCCATCAATAGAAATTTTGATATTATTCTTGGCAGCGAATTTCAATTTGAAAAAAATTATCAGATTAGTATAATGAATCTTGCCAGAGATTCCACAATTAATCGTGGATTAAGAAGCATGCAAGAAATAGCAAGAGACATAGAAAATGCATCAATTTCTCAGCTATGGTACCCACTAATGCAGATTGCAGATATAAAAAATCTTAAAGCTGATTTTGCTTTAGGAGGACTTGAACAAAGAAAAGTGCATATGCTTGGAAAAGATCTTTCGAAAACTCTCGGACATGAATTTATCGCAATTCATACTCCATTAATTACTTCCTTGAAAGGACCTGGTGAAAAAATGTCAAAATCCTTGCCAGGGAGTGGAATTTCAATTACGGAGACTAAAGAAGAGATAAAAAAGATATTGAAAAAAGCTTACTGTCCAGAAAAAGAAATATCAGATAATCCTATTCTTCAAATTTCTAAATTGATAATTTTCCCCAAGCTTGGAAAGTTAGAAATTTCTAGACCAGAAAAATTTGGAGGAAATAAAACTTACAATTCATACTCTCAATTAGAAAGTGATTTTTCTTCCGGAAAATTACATCCTCAAGACTTAAAAAATTCGGCAGGAGACAGTTTAGAAAAAATAATTGCACCTATAAGAAAAAATTTCAAGTCTTGAATTCTACAATATCTTTATCTTTTAATTTATGATTTAAACCTACTATCTGATTTGCAAACTTCCCGCTAGGTCCTGTTAATCTTGTTTCCTTAATTTTTTTAGAGAATCCCTTCAGAATCTCTTCCGCGACATGTCTGACGGTACTTCCTTCTGGCAAGACTATAGGATCTTTTGTTGGCTTCTTGCCAGGTTCTTTAGTATAAATCCTAATTACTTTCATCGATTCAAATATTTTCTTTTTTAAATTGGGAATATTTTCTTTAGTTTTACAGGAAACCATCTCGAAATTTAGCCTTTTAGATTTAAGAGTGGCTTTTAATTTTCTTCGAGAATTTTCTGAAAGCAAATCAATTTTATTTAATATGATAATTTTTTTACCAGATATCTTTTCTGTAAATTTAGAA
>PSPM01000004.1 GCA_004195435.1 Candidatus Parvarchaeota archaeon
ATGCTCAGAAGGAAAAAAAAGATTTTAAATTTAGTTTTTATTGCTGCAGAAACAGATATACTTGTTAAAGATTTAGAATTGATGTTAGATTTTGAAAAAGACTTATTTAAAAATTTTATTAAAAATATTAGATTATTTGACGAAAAATTAACTAAAGCGATTAATGGAAACAGGGATATAAAAAATAAGAAATTAGTTATTACAGAGGATATTGAAGAGTTCGTTGATCTTTCCGGGAATTCTCTCGGGCCATTTAAACAAGGTGCTGAAGTTGATTTAAATGGAGAAGTTGCAGAGATTTTGATTTCTGGTGGAAAAGCAAAATATTCTAATTGATTTTAATGAATAAGCCTCCAGAGGGATTCGAACCCCCGACCTACTGCTCTCTTGTGAAGCTAGATTTTGCTTCCAGTACAAGGCAGTCGCTCTACCACTGAGCTATAGAGGCATATAGTTGCAAAGTTGGTTGATATTTATTAGAAATATAGACTATTAAAAGCTTGTTGATTTATTTAGAAGTTTTTAATTTTTCTATTATATTAATCATTCTAATTTCGCAAAAAGATAAGGGGTATATTTTTTTCACTTTAAAGGATAGTTCTTTTTGAATTTTATTTGATATAATTTCTGAGAAAATTTCTTCAACATCTCTAATTTTCATTTTAGATTCTAAATGTTTTCTTGCAAGTTCCCTTATTGCTTTTTTTGTTGATCTATGAATTCTCTTTCTTGTAATCATAAAAGGTTTAACTCTAATTTTATAATCTTTACAATCTATTTCAAAAGAGTCTTCAACATAATCACTACCTTTTCTTAACATTTTTCTAATATAAGTCGGGAATAATCTTATTTGAATTGGCTCTCCTAACAACTCTCCTTTTATTAAATTAATTTTAGATTTCAATTCTAAGCCTTTTCCTCTTAATTTTTTTGTTAAGTCTATTTTAACAAAACTTCCGTTTAAATCCTCTGGAGAATAATTATAAAGATTTACTTTTGTTGCAATAAGTGGAATTTTCACTTCAAAAAACTTTTTTCTTAATCCTTTTCTTTTTTTCTTTATTACTTTTGCCATTTCTATAATTTTCTCCTTTCTTTAATATTCTTAAATTTTATTAACTTAAATTTTGCGATCATTTTGCTACTTTTTCTCCGATTTCTATTCTTCCTGCCCTGATAGCTTTTTTAATTCCTTTTGCTTTTTTACGAACTTGGCAAGTATATAATATGCTCATTCTTTTGGTAGATTTACTTTTTCTTTTCCAGGATTTAATTGCAGGTCTTGAATATTTTCCGTGGTTTCCAGGGCCAGAAGTTAATCCCCTCGCCTTTAATCTTGATTTTCCTCCTCGAGACATTGGATGAGTAGAAGAACGAGATTTCTGCTTAGCTACGCTAATTTTTTGTTTTGTTTTTTTCTTGCATTTTGGACAATATCTATTAGTTTCTTGTGGTAACTTCATTTTATGCTGGCTTTTTAGCTAATCTAGATTTTGCCAGGAAAATCAAGAGTGCGCTTTATTCTGATGAATAGTCAGAGAAATTTTGGTTTTTAAAAGTTCCGTTAGACATATTTCTTACATCTTATTCTTTCAAATGCTAAATTCTCAGAAATTTCATTTAAGGAGAAAGAAGTTTTTTCAGATTCAATTATTATTTCTTCAATTGTATTTCCTATTTTGCTTATTTTTTCATAGACTTGGTTTCTTGTTTCCCCAGTTATTTCACTCGCTACGGGAATGACTGTCAAATTTTCTAAACTTCCTGCATATTTGTTAGTAGAAAAGTTATCAAATATTACATTTGTTCCCCCACCAATTATTACTGAATTTTTGTTTTTTCTATTGTTATAAATAGAAATAAGTCTTTTTTTATTTAATGCCCCCCCTTTTAATGTGCTTCCTGTAACGTTTGGTGAAAATATATTGCAAGGAATTTCAAATATTTTTTCAGTTTCATAAATCGGAATTATGGGGAATTCTTTTTCAATTCTTTTAATATTCTTCTTTTCTATATCTGTTAAATAAATTTTACAACTTTCATTTTGCATAATTTTTACTAAATTAGTTCCAACACTTCCAGCTCCGAAAATTATTATATCTAAATCACTAAAATCTTCTTGCCTTTTAATCCAAAATAAATTCCCAAAGCAGTTGGAATGCTAGGATCTCCACTTTTTTGAGATCTACCAACTAAATATTCAGTTTCTTTAGCCATTAAATTTACATCTTCCGAACTAATTCCGCTATCTTGACCAGTATATATTTTCCCCTTGAACGAGTTTATGAATTTTCCCATGGATAATAATAATTTCTCTGTTTTGTCTTTTTTAGGATCTCCACGGATGACACATTTTGATCCTCCAAAGCATAAGTTTGCTAATGCATTTTTCGAAGTCATTTTTCTAGAAAGTTCTAATGCATCTTGAATCATTTCATTATCGCTAGAATAAGGATACATTCTACAACCTCCTAAACAGGTTTTTCCAAAATTTGTATCGTGAATCGAAATTACCGCATTTAAACCAGAGGATTTATCTTTACAGTGCATAACTTTTTCGTGAGTTGGAAAATTTAAATTTTTAATTTCCATAATCTATTTGATTTTTCCCTATTTTTATAATTAGTTATAAAAAAGTAGAACTAATGTTTTAAGAAGAAACATTTCCTAAAAGTTTTTTGAAAACTTCTGGAATAATTTTTTCACCTTGGGAATATTGTATCCCCATATAAGCGATTAATATTAATATAAGAAAAATTAAGATACTTTTCCATTTTATTCCTGAACCTTTATATTTTTTACTTCTTTCTACAAAGGAATATCCGCAGGAAGTACAATAACTATCTTTAGATAATAATTGAATTCCACACCCTGGACAAAATTTTTTATCCTTTAATTTTTTGTTTCTTCCGAAGACCATCTTTTTAATATTAGGTTTTTCCCGTTTAAAATAGTTACTATTTCCAAAATCTTATATAGTTTTAGCTTAATTGAATTTCAGGTCCCGTGGTCTAGCGGTTATGACGTTCCCTTGACGTGGGAGAGATCGCAGGTTCAATTCCTGCCGGGACCATTTATTATTTTTTACTTAGTAAGTTAGTTACTTAGTAAGTAAGTTAGTAAGAAAGTTTTAAATATCTTGTAACTTTTATTTGTAGATTAAAAAAGAGGCTTACATGAAAAAATATCTACTTTTAATTGAAGATGAGAAAATTTGGGAGAAGTTTAAAGAAAATATCACAAAAGATATTAACACTGAAATTATGAAACTCATAAGAGAAAATAATGGGAAAAAGGGTGGTAAAAATGATTAAAATTAAGAAAAAGGGACAGATGACTATTTTTGTTATTATTGCTTTACTTATAGTTGGATCGATAGGATTATTTTTCGCTTTCAAAGCTGGTTTCTTTGCTAAGGGAATTTCTGCAGAATTTAGTCCAATTTATGAATTATATGATGAATGTATCGAACAAGAATCTAGAATTGCTTTAGAATTATTAGGTAGCCAAGGAGGAAGAATTGATACTGGAAATTATATTCCTGGAAGCGAGTTTGCTCCTTTTTCCTCTGAATTAGTTTTCATGGGAATTTCAGTTCCCTATTGGTATTATATTTCAGGAAATAATCTAATAACCGAACAAGTACCAAAAATGAGTGATATGGAAAATGAGATTTCTAACTTTGTTTTAGAAAATTTAGATAATTGTGATTTCTCTAATTTTTACGAGGCAGGATTCTCAATTGATTTTGAAATTCCAAAAATTAGAACTGTAATTAAAAATGAAAAGGTGGAAATTGAAGTTAGTTCAACTATTGTAACAAGTATAGAGGAAAGAAGCGCAAGAAAATCCAAGCACAAAGTAGAAGTAAGAAGCAAATTGGGTAAATTTTATGATACTGCAAAAGAGATTTATAATAAACAAGCTGAAGAAGCTTTCTTGGAAACTTATGCAGTAGATGTTTTAAGATCCTATGCCCCTGTCGATGGAGTTGAGATACAATGCACTCCAAAAATTTGGAAAACTGAAGAAGTTGTAGATAATTTGAAAAATGGACTTCAGTTTAATTTTCTTTCTTTGAAAATGAAAGGAGATTATTATACCTTGAATGATAAAGAAGATAATTATTTTGTTATAGATCATGAAGTTGATGATCCAGTTAGTTTTGTTTATTTAGCAGATGAATTCCCAAGCAAAGTTGAAATAACCCCGGCAGATAATGTTCTTATGTTAGCCGAACCAATCGGAAATCAGCAGGGCATGGGCTTAATGGGCTTTTGTTATGTTCCCTACCATTTTGTTTATGATGTTAGTTTCCCAGTGCTAATTCAAATTTATGATGGGGAAGAAATATTTCAATTTCCTGTTGCAGTAATTATTGACAACAATGTTCCAAGGGAAGCTGATTTAACAATCCTAGAAGAAGAAGATAATCGTATAGATGTTTGTTCAGATCCTACTGGAACAGCAGAAATACATTCTTATGATGTAGAACTTAATCCAGTAAAAGCAGAGGTAAGTTACAAATGTTTAGGCAATGTTTGCAATCTAGGAGAAACAGATTTCAATAATCATATTGCATCATTGCAGACTGATATCCCTGTTTGTCTTAATGGACAATTAATTGTTAAAGCTGAGGGATATAAAGAGAAGAAGCAATTATTTTCAAGTAATTCTGAATCTTTTGTAGAAGTTATACTAGATAGAGAATATGAGGTAGATGTTAATATTGTTTCTATTGGGGGCTCCAGTGTTGAAAATGCAATAATATATTTCCAGGGCGAAAATGAATTAATTACAGCAGTACTTCCAGATAGTTCAACAATAAAATTATCAGAGGGAGCTTATGAAATTACTGCTCAAGTTTTTGGATCAAGTCCTTTAACATTTCCAAAATCTACGAAAAGAGAATGTAGGGAAGTTCCAAGAAGTGGAGTTTTCGGAATTTTTGGAGCAATGGAGGAACAATGTTTCAATATAGAATTCCCCGAGACTAATATAGACTTTTCTCTTTTGGGTGGTGGAAAGGCTGTAACCTATATATTAGAATCTGATCTGAAAAATGGAATTGTAAATATTCTTGCAGATTCTTTACCTACTCCCTCATCTATTGATGATATACAATATAATTATGAAATTTTTGAAACAATGGAAATAGGAGTCGATTTTGAATGAATAAAAAAATAATTTTTTCTTTAATTCTTTTAATTCTTTTAATTGGAAGTGTTAGTGCCACAGCCAGTTTTACAAATTATCAACCAAGGTATGATGTTCAAAGATTTTATGGATCCAATGTTGGAACCTATTTTCCTACTATCTCTGATAAGGAAACTTGTGAAGCTAGGCAAGATTTAATTTTAAATTTAGCTTCTCAAGGTTGCCAGCCGGCTGTTGTTACTTCTGATTTACTTGCTGAACAGAATGTTCCAGTTTTTTGTCAGTTGAGTGCTTTTCAAGCAAACCCTCTTTTAGACATAAAAAGAATTAGAAATGTGAGGTTCAAGGGAGAATATCCAGAAGAAGTTGCAGGAATTGCATTTCATCCAGCAAAAGCTGCATTAAGGTCAAGAGATAGGTTGGTTGGAAGTCCCTTCACAGATAATATAGGGTATGCAGTTATTGTTTTGAAAAAAAATCCTGATGAAGCAAGTCTCCCTGAAGTCGTAGATGTGGATTTAGTTGCGCAATTAGAATATGATGCAAATAATGCTTTTGGAGTTGGCAGTTCAGAGTTTAATTTAGAAATTATTCAGGATGATAAATGGGATCAAAATAAAGATAAATTTAGTTTTTTAAGAGGTAGATTTTATCTAAGATTAATGGATCAAGACGATAAAAGGGTGACAGTTGCTCTTTATGATGGAATTCATAAACTGAGGACAGTTGTTTTAGATAAAGGAAAATCTTCAAAAGAAATTTATCTTCCAGGATCCTATTGCCAAGCAGCTATTCGTTTATCTTATATTGGTTTTGAAAATAAACAGAAAAAAGCAAGAATCGGGATTTCTGATGATTCCGGTTTTAATGAGTTTGATGTTTATGAAGGAAGTAAATTTTTGAATAATAAATGTACAGTCAGGAAAATTATAGTTAGTGATTCTAATATGGGGAATGTAGAAATTAGATGTGGGGCAAGGGGAATTATTAATTTGAAGTTAGATTATTATGGAGATGATAATTTTCTGGAAAATGAAAAGTTGGAAGGAACAGAAAAAGAAAATTATAGGGAAGCAATTAAATCTCTAAAGATAGTTTCTGAAGATTATCCCTTTGAAAGAAGTTTTGATCACAATTCCGCTAGCTATTTCGGAGAAGATTCTCTTGCAAAAGCAATTGAATTAGCTGGAAAGTGGGAACAAATAGTAGAAAAAAATGAATTGATAAATAATTTTTTAGAGTTATATCCTGATTCGGATCGGTTTAAAAAATTTGAAAAAGAGTTAAATGCGGGTATTGACACAACAGAAGCTAGTGAAATTGTGTTGGTAGATAATTCTTTTAGAACTATTAAGCTGCAAGGATTAGAGAAGGGCCCTGAAGAAAGAGCTAGTATTTCTTTAAGAATAGATGAAGAATTAGTTGATATAAAAGAAAGAAAATCTACAGACATAAAAAATAAAGAAATAAAACAGATCAAAATTGTTAAGTTTCTGGGAAAAGATGAAGTTGAAATTAGTGCAAGATGTACCGATAAAAAATTAGATTCAGAACGTAGAAAAAAGGGAAATATAATTCTTTCTGTAGGGTCTAGAGAAATTATTTGTGAAGAACATGTAACTTTGTCGGATATAAATAATTTCGATCCTGTTGTCAAAATTAAAGTTCTTCCCCGTGCAAAAAGAATAGGGGGGGAAGTAAATGTTTCTCTTAAAATAGGGATAGAAAAAAGAGCGATTAAACTTACTCCAGAAAAAACTAAAGAAAGAATTAAGAATTTGAACGAAAGTATAAAGAAATACGAGTCAATATCTAATAATCTTGGAAATGTCGTTAGAGGTTTAAAGGCTGCTTGTTTCGCTACCTATGCTACTCTGACTGTTAAAAATTTAATAACTGGAGTGAGTGGAACTGCTTTTGCTAGAAATGCTGTAATGAACGGGAAATATGGTTGGAAGAAGAGATGTGAAGAGTTAATTATCACTAAAAAATATTCTACAATTACTCAATGTCTTAACGGCGAGAAAGAATCCATAGAAGATGAAATAGAGGCTTGGAAAAATTCTAGGAAAAAAATTAATGAATTTGGGGAAGAAGTTGGTGGAGAAGATTATGAAATAAAAGGTGAAGAATGGAGAAAGAATGTCCTTCAAAAATTAAAAAATGAATATGGCACAAAATTCAATGTTCGTACTGAAGATACACCTGAAAACCTAGCAAAGTATCTTTCAAATAATGATATAGAGGAATTAGGATTGTATTTAGAATTGGAGTATAGAAACATTGAAAGAGCAAATGAAGAGTTAGAGGAATTAGAAGAAAGAATTAAGGATAGAAGGAAGACTAATGAGGGCTCAAGTGAGAGCTTTAGTGTTTCTGAAAATGAAATTCATGAAGCTGATCGGAAAGTTAGATTCTTTAGTAGTGGAAAAGATAAAGATTTTGCAGCAATTGTTCCTTTCGATATTCGTAACGGTTATTATGTTAGGGTTGTTAGTATTAGTTCTGATATTGCATCATATGATAGTTCCGGATTGCCAAGAACTTTTGAAATAGCCCAAGTAGGAGATAACGGAAGAATTGATCCTGAAGATGAAAGGCAAGTTTATCTCAAAGGACACTCTAGAAATCCTTCAATTCTTGGAAATGATGAAAAAAAATCACAAAAATTAATTAATAAAGCTAATAGAGCTTTGTTAGATGCAAATAGACAAAGAGATAGACAACAGTTAACCATTGAAGGAGAAAAGCTTTCTCTTGGTAAGCCATATGCTCATTTCAATTCTATACAGTGTCAGGACTTTATGAGTATTGATGATTGTAAATTACTTTTCAATGTTTGTGATCCTGTAATTTGTCCTGCAACTAGATGTAATCTTGGGGGAAAGTATCCTGTTGCTGATGTAATTCAACAAGGAGTTGTTGGAAGTGCTTTATTATGTTTGCCAAATATTAGAGAAGGGATTGCTATTCCAATTTGTTTAACTGGAATTAAATCTGGAATTGACGCTTATGTTTCTATTTTGAATGGTCATAAATCTTGTTTGGAAGAAAGTTTAGAAACTGGAAGAGTTGTAGGTATTTGTGATGAAATTTATTCTGTGGATACTTGTGAATTCTTTTGGAGACAATTAGCTCCCTTCGCATTTAAAGAAATTCTTCCTAGATTGTTAACTGGTTTTGGAGGAGGATTTGGAAGTTCTGGGGGTGGCGAATATTCATCATTCCAAGAATCTTATGAAAATGTTCAAGATTCAGCAGAATACTTTACACAAACATATGCTGTTAATTCATTAAAGGCATTTAATATAAGATCTATAGAAGACATGGCTGGAACTGTCTTCTGTAAAAAACAATTTATTTCTCTAAATGTTCCGCATAAAATTGATTCCTTAATTGAACCAGATAGTCCTGTTCAATTCCATGCTAAATTTAGTGAAGATAAATTCTCAGATGTTACTATTCCTAGTATTTCCCAGTATAAAGTATTTTATCACATTTATGCCGGAAAGAATTTTGGTACTTCTTTCAATGTTTATCTAAGGGATCCAATTAGGGATTCTGTTTATGCAGTCCCTGAATTTATTCAAGTAGACACTGGATTTATTCCTGCAGGAGAATTCAAGTCGGAAACTAAAGATTTTACAGCCCCAGAAGGTTATAGAACATTATGTGTTAGAATTAATAACCAAGAGGAATGTGGTTTTGGACAAGTTTCAACTAGTTTCGCAATTAATAGTTTAGTTGACCAAATATCTAAAGATCAAGCTGAAGGAAAAGATATTAAGGGAGCTAAAGAGTGTATTTCTGGCAGAGCTAGTCCTCTTGGATTGTTTAATACAAACTTTCAGCAAGGAGTCGAGAATTCAATTAATCCAGAGATCTATAAAAGAGGAATAGTAAGAATTTGCGCAACTAGCAATCCGGGTAGTGGGACGAATTCTCAGAGATATGTAAATGTGGGAATCTGTGATTCTCCAGATATGACTTGCTGGCTAGATAAAGAAAGTGTTGAGAAAGCAATCTCTGACAATAACGTTGGAATTAGAGAAGCGACTATTTCGGAAATTGAAAAAAGACAAAAAGAAGAAGATCCTAACCTTTATTCTGACGGGCAAGCTTCTACAAGATTAGCCGATTTAAAGGAGAAAGTGGAAAATGCTAATGATAAGGAATTATCCAATCTAAAAAATAAAACTAAACCGGAATTATCTAAATTCCTGTATGCACATCATAGGGCAGAGTTCTTAAGTATTAGAGGAAATATTTTCTATAAAATTTCCTTTAATGAGATAATGCAAAAAAAGGTGATTGACAATGGTAAAGCAAAATCGAGTATTAATGGAGGGGATGATGATGAAGAAATAATTGAGCCTGCAGAGGAAATTGTTGAAGTTGAAGAAATTCCCAAATATAGAGTAGTAGTAGAGAATGAAAGGGAAATTATCTTTTTAGGTAGTGAGAGGACTAGTATCTTTGAGCAAGCAAGTTCTTTATTTTTGGAAGGTCCTTCAGGCATAGGAATTGTAGGGACAATTACTTCACAAAATATGGAAATTGAAATAGATCTGGATAAAATTGATTTTATATATAATGGGCAAAAATTAATTACGGAAGAGCTTTATTTAATTTTGAAGGATTTACATGGGAAAACTTTTACAGAGGTGAGAGATGGAAATTTAGAACAAGGGTTTGCATAAAGAATATATGCTTAGACTAATTGTAAATCGAACTCACCAATTTTAGACACCTTTCCAATACATCCTTCCCCTTTAATTCCAGCTAAAGAATATTGATTAATTTTTTTAGGAGTTCCGTCTTCTTCTGTTAATACTTCTACAAAAGTTCCAAATGGGAAAGACATTTGAGTTTCTAGGGAATGTATGCTAATTAATTCAAATCTTCCTAAATTTCCAGGATTGATTATTGTAGTTTTTTTTCCAGAATCATTTTCAACTGTCCTAATCCCTTTAACTCCTGCAGGATTGTTTCCAAGAGGGCCTGCTTCGTGAATATGACCACTCAAAACTAATTTTGGGTAGTTCTCTTCAATATATTCTGTAGTTGAAGAGGTTCCTATATTAGTTCCATCAAACATATCGTCGCACAATCCTCTTGGAGGATTATGAATTACTGCTATATCTGGTCTCTCAGCAACTAATCTATCATATAATTCTCGATGGTCAAATTTAACAATTTCCCCCCAATTCGCAAGCGGAATAATTTGTGGAGGAAATATATCTGCCCCACCATATCCAAAAATTTTAGCTTCTCCAATTTTGGTAGTTTTATTGTGCATATCATTTTCTCCAAAAATTTTACTTATTTCAGGATCATAATTTCCAGGGATAACTAGATAATCTATTCCGGAAGAATCTAGGACTGTTTTCATTTCTCCAATTATTTTTTCGTTATGAGTTCTTTTAGCTTTGATGAATTTTTGAATGTCTCTAGGATTTTGAGGACTATCAATCAAATTTGATAGATCAGAGGCAGTATATGGTCTTAAACTAAAATCTCCTAAAAAGATTAAGTTATCCGCTTCCTGAGATTGAGCATAATCTGTAAAAGCAGCTAATGCTTCAATATCCTCATGTACATCTGAAAATACATAGTTTCTTTTTATCATAAAAATGCGTAAATAGAACTTTATTTAAATCTACCTATTGTAATCACTTTAAAATAGTAAATAATTAAATGCGGGGACTAGGATTCGAACCTAGGAAGGCACTAAGCACACTGGAGCCTAAATCCAGCCCGTTTGACCACTCCGGCATCCCCGCTCAAATAATGTGGGAAATTATAGTATAAAAAGGTTAAGTTTTTTATAAGAATTATTGTTTAGCTTTTCTTGCTTTTGATTCTACTTCTTTCTGTTTTAACTTTTCAACAATTCCTAATTTTTCTATTAATTCTTTATATCTGTTTCTTATTGTAACTTCTGTTATTCCTGCGACGTCTGCAACTTCCCTTTGTGTTTTTTTCTCATCGTTCATTAATGAAGCGACATAAAGTGATGCAGCTGCGATTCCTGCCGGACCTCTTCCAGAAGTCAATTCAGATGTATCAGCTTTTTTTAGAATTTTTAATGCTTCGTTTTGCGTTTTAGGAGATAAATGCAAGATAGAGGAGAATCTTGAAATATAATCTTTCGGAGAGGAGGGTTTCACTTTAATTCCTAATTTTCGAATTATGAATCTATAAGTTCTTCCTATTTCCTTTCTTGGAACGTCTGATGCAGCTGCGATTTCATCTAATGTTCTAGGAATATTATAAGAGCGGCATGCAGCGTATATACATGCAGATATTACTGATTCCATGCTTCTCCCCCTAACTAATCCTCTTTGTAAAACGAAATTATAAACTCTAGAGGCTTCTTCTCTAACAACTGTTGGAAGATTCAAAAATGAAGAGACTCTTCTTAATTCAGACATGGCTAATCTTAAATTTCTTTCAATAGAGGTAGATACTCTTTCTTGCCATTTTTTTAATCTTATTCACCAACGTTAGTTGTTAATCCTTTGTCAAATTTTTGCAAGGAAAGTGGTGCACCACCTCTTCCTTTCTTTTGGGATTTGTCAAATTGTCCAGAAAGATCTTGGCCAGTGTCCACCATTTTTTCTTCAATTAATAAACCGCAATCGTTACAAATAATTTCACCTTTTTGATCATCATGGGTAATATGAATACTTGAACATTCAGGGCATCTTTGTATATTTTTTGACATTAGAAAAGTTTATAAATTAAAATTTAGTAATGGTATTTAAAGTTTTCTCTTTATAAATCTTTCTATTCTTTAATTAGAATAGCGTTGATTAAATTATCTTTTGTTGGACGATTTGTAACTTTAGCTTTGCCCAGTTCCGTTTCTAGGATTACACCTTTCATTAATCTATTTTTTCTAGCCAAGAATTTATTTTGAGGAGTTTCCAAAACATTCTTTATCACTGTTTTTTTAATTCCCTTTTCTGTTACAACATTCACAGAATTGTCATTTAATAAGACTTTTTTAATTGTTCCGCCTCTAAGTTTTTTGTCCTTTCTTTTAGGATCTCCGATAGTAATTTCCCTTTCAGTTCTTTTTATTTCATAGAACTTCTTTTTACGATTGGAATGATATTTTCCACCAGTGATTTTTCTTCCCTTATTCATACTAAATCAAGAAAAAAGTTTATTTATATAGGTTTTGGTTTATTAGAAATAACAATCTTTAAATAGTGTACAAATTGAGTTGCATTATGAATAATATTGAAAGACCTTTAGATTTACTCAATTCTTCAAAGGGAAAAGAAATCTTAATTCAATTAAAGAATGGGAAGCAATTTTCTGGTATTTTGAAAGCTTTTGACATTCATATAAATGTTGTT
>PSPM01000005.1 GCA_004195435.1 Candidatus Parvarchaeota archaeon
AAGAAAAATCAGAATAACTAAATTTTTTATTTTTTATTTTTTATTTTTTTAAACCTTCATAGGTATGAAACTCAGAACAACCTTCATACCCTTCTAGTGCATAATGAATGGCATCATTATAATATACTAGAATATTAATTATTTTTTCAGCAAGAATTTTAGATGAGACCACAATCAAGGTTTGTGAAATTCTTTTCTCAGAATATTCTGATGCCAGGTCATTATCAAAATTAAATGAAGATTATATTTTGAAATTATTATGTTTTGAACATCTATCTATGATTTCTTTAGACCATTTTTCTTTATTATAATAATCAACTTGGCAAAATTTCCAGAATAATAATTTAAGAATCTGAGGATTGTATTTTTTTGAATTAATATTATTTAATTCAAAAGGATCTTCTTTTAAATTATAGACTTCAATTTGCTTGTCATTCATATCTATAATGACTTTAATGTTCTTATCAATCATTCCTATTTTGTATTTGTGTGATTGGGTTACAAAATAAATAGATCTATTAAATTTCATAATATCCCCTTGGAACTCATTTGGAATTTTGTAATTAAATAAGTCAATTAATGTTGGAATAAAATCTATATGGCTGACTTTTGATATTGCATTATGGGGATCAACTCCAGGCAGATAAATTATCGCAGGAACCAACAACACATTATTATATATTGTAAGTCCATGTCCACCTCCCCCATGCCTCCCCTTTAACTCATGTCCATGATCTGAAGTAATTGCAATCACAGTATCTTCACTCAAATTATTCTCTTTAAGAAACTTAACTATCTTCCCAAACTGTTCATCAACATATCTCATTGAATTATCATGCTCATCTAGTTCTCTTGCTGTGCCATAATAATCATAACTTTTTGGTTTAGCATAAGGCCTATGAGTCGACTGAAAATTTAGGTACAAAAAGAACGGATTTTTATTATCAATAGTTTTATTCAACCAATCCAACGCTAAATCTGCAGTCTTATGATCATAATCTTTTTTAGAAAACCCACTTCCATAATCATTCTTACCGTCACTCATAGAATATGAATACTCATCTAAATTTCTAAAGTCAATATATTTATTCATCTCTTGCCATCTATCATCTTGGGAAGAAAAATATCCAGTAGTATAACCATCATCAGAAAAAGAATCCCATAAAAACTTTCTAGGGGATTTAAGATCTCCTAAATCAGTTCTGATATCACTTGTAAACATATAACGAGATGATAATAATCCGGGCTGAGCATATTCAGAATGACTAGCTGTACTATAAGCATTCCTAAAGACAATACTTTTTTCAGCCAATCTATTTATATTTGGGGTAACATTTCTCTCATTCCCATAATACCCAATCTGCTCAGCACTAACAGATTCTAACAAAACAAAGATAATATTTTTTCCACTAAATTTATCTGTAACATTGGATAAATCATCTAACAAAACTTCTTGGTAATCATAAGCAATCAAACTAGCTTTATTATCAATAATAGAGGCATCAAGATTTAAAAATAAAATGTTTATTAAGATTGCTAAAATAAATAAAACAAAATTTAACCAAAATAAAACCTTTATTCTTTTTCTTTTCCCCCCCCTTAAATCTTTGACAGTGCTTTTTTTATTAATAAAGAAAATGAACAAAATACCTATTAATATTAATCCTCCAATAATAAATAAGGCAGTTTTTATGGGACCTACTCCTAATAAGAAGATTATTGTCCGTATTCTAAATATTTGTCCAGTTTTAATAAACGAGGCTAGGGCAACTAAGTAAAGAATAGAATAAGTTAAGATGAATGATATTCTAGCAGGGCGGCGTAACATTTCTGGAACATATCTTCTCTTTTTAGAGAAGATAATAGCATTTATAGAAAATATTGTAAAATTCAGAAAGGTAAAATAAAATATATTAAAAATATTTCTTAAAGTCCAATCTCCTGAGAATGCAATGGCAATTAATGTTAATAATGAAAGAAATATTGAAAAAAATACAGCAACAGTAGTATGGCTTAACCTTCTAACTATATATTTCCATAACCTCTTTTTCATATATGCATATTAAAATAATAAGATATTTTTAAAATGTTCTAATAAACATTTAGATATTTTTCAAAAGTAACATTTTAAAATACTAAAAATTTAATATAATTTATGGAGCCAAACTTAAAGTTTGAAATAAAGAGGAAATTTATTCATATTTTTGCACTTCTTTATATTGGGATATATTTATATTTTACAAATAAATTTAATCATAATATTGGGTTGTTATCTTTAACTATAGTTTTAGCATTTTTTTTAATTTTGGAATATTTTAGAGTATTAAAACAAAAAAGAATTCCTATATTTCATATTTTCTGGAGAGAATCTGAAAGGAATAGATTGGGGGGGCAAGTATATTTTATAATTGGAGCAATTATTGCTTTTGGAGTTTTTGATAAGAATATCGCAATAACTGCTCTTTTAATGGCTATTTTTGGGGATATGGCTGCAGCAATATTTGGAATAGCCTTTGGAAAACATTGGATTAAAGGACTTGATAACCGGGCCTGGGAAGGTGTAATTGCCCAATTTATAGTAGATATTATTATAGCAATGATGGTCTTAAATGATTTAAAATTATCTATTGCTATGGCTTTTGTTGCGACATTTGTAGAAACAACATTTAGTCATGTGGATGATAATTTATCTATACCTTTATTTTCTGGATTAATAGCGCAAATAATAAGAATAATAAAATAAAAAGAAGAAAAATCAGAATAACTAAATTTTTTATTTTTTATTTTTTTAAACCTTCATAGGTATGAAACTCAGAACAACCTTCATACCCTTCTAGTGCATAATGAATGGCATCACTAGCTAAACTTATCTCCACACTATATTTTGAATGGATATCTAAATCTTTTACTATATCTGAATTTCCAAGTTTCCTTTCTTCGGATAACGGCCCAATTTCTGGATGAGTGTATTGAAGCATTAAGCCAAGTTTAACAGCTTTTATCTTTTTTTCAAGAGAGTTTTCATCATAATTCATTAAAAAACAATATTTAATTAGTTTTTAAAGTTTGACATCCTAACGAATATTTATTAGTTACTAGAAAGGAGTAAATAGAGTAAGTTTTAAATACTCAATAATATAGGTGCTTACATGATAAATGAAAAAGAATTAGAACAACATTTAAGAAATTTAGGAAAAGAATATCCCAAACAAGTAATTGATAAGTTAGATGTTGGGAGCAAAGTTCAGAAAAGTTTGGCATTAACTTATGAAATAGATAATTCTAATATAGATAGAAATCTCGGAAATTTTCCAAAAGGAGCAGTCCCATATGAGGCAATTAATAAATCTTTAAAGAATTCTAAATCAGAAATTATAAAAGCGTTTAATGGAGCTCATGAAATACCATTCTCAAAGATATATGGTTTAGGAATAGGACAATGCTTGGAGAAGGCAATATTAGTACAATTAGCGGCACAAAGAGGAAGAGATTCTTTTTTGATAAATGGGTACTTAGGAGAGGGTGGACCAATAGATTGCCCCCATTCATATAATGTTGTTTTCAAAGATGAAAAATCTTTTTTGATTGATACTCACAACCCACTAAAAGATTCAAATGGTAAAATGCAACCATATATTGCTCCAATTTTAGGGATAGAAGGAGATTATTGTGATTTTATAGTTCCCGAAGAATGGAAACAAGGAAGAAATTATTCAATTTAAGATTAACCTCCAATTTATAATTTACCATATCAATATCTTTATATAGAAATAAGTCAAAAATAATTTACGCGCGGGTAGTATAGTGGTTAGTATGTCGCGTTGCCAACGCGATGACCCGGGTTCGACTCCCGGCTCGCGCATTCAACCAAAAATTATACTTAAAGCCATAAAGAACATAATTAAATTTTCCAATAGAGTAACTTTAGTCAAAGGGACCTTAATTTTTGTTCCCAAACAAGCGCATTTCACCTTATTTTTTGACAAAAGATTCTTAGTAATCCCTATAGAACCAAAACCCATGATAAAAGATGTAACGATTGCAGAACTAAAAATAAAGTTATTAGTAAGATAAAATAGGCCTAAGGAAAATTCTAATGCAGGATATAACCACCCATAAAATCTAACTTTCTTAGAGATAATATCATAATTAGAAAAAGCTTCAACAAAACCGTTCCAATCAAGCATTTTGGCTAACGAGAAAATAATGAAAAAAACACCCATATAAGTTAACATGAAATCCCCTAAATAGGAAAATATAGCTCCAATAATCAAAACCAATCCCAAAAAATATGGAAAAGTCTTTTCAAATTTATCTGAACGATACAATTTTTCTTTTCCAGCTACAAATTTTTCTTTACAATTTTCACTACAGAAAAAATATTCCTTTTCCTCTTTAAACACAACTAAGTTTTTTCTTTTAGCCTCTTTTTTATTGACTTTCATGCCACATATCGGATCAACTACCATTCTATCCTTAACTAACCTCTATTCCACATCCCACAAACTCACAAATTTTCCCAGAATGTTTAAAACCTTTTTCCCCAATTTTCCCAAGAGTTTTCTCAATTACTTCTAAACCTAAGTCCATATCATTCCTTGTTATAATATAAGGTGGAATAACTCTAATAGATTTTTCTCCAGCACCTAACAAAACCAAACCATTCTTTAAACTTTCAATAATAAAATCATCTCTTTTTCTTTGGTTTTCCAAATCAAAAGCAATCATCAAACCACGACCCCTAACATTTTCAACACCAAGTTTATTCAAACCTTTCATAAAATAAGCTCCATTAACTCTATTTTTCTGCAACAATTTTTGTTTTTCAATTAATTCAATTGTTTTTATTCCAAGAGCTAAATCTAATCTATGACCTCCACCCCAAGTAGAGGAAATCGATCCAGGAACTTCTGGAAACATTTTTTTATTTGCAACAACGGCTCCAATTTGCAATGCCTTAGCACTTGAAAAAATATCTGGCTTTATTCCATAATGTTCAAAACTCCAAAATTTGCCAGTTCTACCCATTCCAGCTTGTACTTCATCAGAGATATAGGGGATTTCATTTTGCAAACAAATCTTTCTAACTTCCCTAATCATTTTTTTACTAGGTATTCTATATCCTCCCTCCCCTTGAAAATGTTCCAAGATTACAAATCCCACGCTTTCAACTCCATGCTGCTTAATTAGTTTATTTAATTTTTCACCAGCAGAGTCATCCCAAGGTAATTTTTTATTCGGTTCTAATACATAACCTTTCCTATGAACTTCTTTCGAATGATGTAAACTCAAAGCTCCTAAAGTCCTTCCATGAAAAGCACCATCAAAAGAAACAGAAAATTTCATCTTAGGTTTTTTTCTCATGCTAATTTTCATAGAATTTTCGACAGCTTCAGCACCAGAATTAACCAAAAAAGCAGAATTCAAGCCCTTAGGAGATATGGAAGTCAATTTTTTTATTAAATCCCTATGTTCTTCTAAAAAAAAGTCTTGTCCGGCATATTTAACAGGAAAATTTTGATATTTTCTAATTACTTTTATCATATCTGGATGATTATAACCTAAGGGATTTGAAGCAATTTGGCAAGCAAAATCTAAAAAAACATTGCCGTCTAAATCTTCAAAATAAGCTCCTTCGCCCTTTCTAGAATGAACAAAAGGGAATGGAATTCCTTTCCCCCCATTAATTTTTTCCATATCCAAAAGGATTTTCTTAGACTTAGGTCCTGGCAAACTTGAATTTAATTTAATTTTCATTTTATTCTTTGAGCTTTTTGCAATTTACCAGAATAATCAATATAGACTGTTTGAGTTTCTGAAAATTCATGAATTCCCTCAATTCCTGCCTCTCTAGTACCGTTGCCAGTTCCTTTAATACCTCCGAATGGTAGATGAACTTCTGCCCCAATTGTTGGAGAATTAACATATACTATTCCTGCTTCAAGCAAATCAATTGCTTTATGAGCAAGGTTAACATTATTTGTATAAATAGATGAACTTAGGCCATATTCAATACAATTGGCAACTTCTATTGCTTCCTCAAAATTCTTAACAGTTATTAAGGAAACAGCAGGCCCAAAAATTTCTTCCTGAGCAACCCTCGTACTAGATTTAACATTAGTGAAAACTGTTGGATTATAAAAGAAACCTTTTCCAGATTTAATTCCACCGCAAAGAACTTTCGCACCCTCTTTTCTTGCAATTTGAGAATATTTCTCAGTTTTTTCAACCGCTTTTTTATTAACCAAAGGCCCAATGTTAGTTGACTCTTTTAGAGGATCACCAACCCTAAGTTTTTTGGTCCTAGAAACTAACATATTTTCAAATTCTTTAGAAATTTTTTTATGCAAAATCAATCTTGATGCGGCAGTGCATCTTTGTCCAGTTGTCCCAAAAGAACCAAATAAAACACCCTCCATGGCTAAATCCAAATCAGCATCATCCATTATGATTATAGGATTTTTCCCACCAAGCTCTAATCCAACTTTTTTCAATCCAGCATTTTTCGCAATAAATTCTCCGGTTTTTTTTGATCCTGTAAAAGATATTCCATCAATTTCATTACTTCTAATAAGATTTCCTCCAACTTCCTGACCAGAGCCTGTAACCAAATTTATAACTCCCTTAGGAACTCCAGCTTCCTCACATAACTTAACAAATTCTAAAGCACAAAAAGGAGTCTCTGAAGAGGGTTTCAATACAATTCCATTTCCACATATCAAAGCAGGAGCGACTTTCCAAGAAGGGATAGCAATAGGAAAATTCCAAGGAGTTATCAAACCAACAACTCCCAAAGGCTTTCTTAAAGTATAGCATGATTTGTTAGGTAATTCTGAGGGAGTAGTATGGCCAAATAATCTCCTGCCCTCTCCAGACATATATTCAAAAATATCTATGGCTTCTTGCACATCTCCTTTAGCTTCTGAAAGAATTTTCCCCATTTCCATAGATTCCAATTTAGCAAGTTGATTTTTTCTCTTTCTCAAAAGATTAGCTATTTCAAGCAAAACTTGACCCCTATAAGGTGCTGGAATTTTACTCCATTTTTCCTTTCCTTTTTTTGCAGACATAACTGCTAATTGAACATCTTTAGAATTACTCAATTGAAATTTTCCTAAAATTTTTTCACTTGTAGGATTAATAGATTCGAAACTCTTTCCAGAATTAGATCTCACTTCTTTTCCATTAATATAATTACCAAATATCCTCACCACTTTAAATATTAAATTAAAAATTTTATTTAAATCTTCTCTTTCACAATAATTTTTATATATTAGTCTTGTTCCTTAATTAAATGCCCTTAGAATATAAATTATCTAATGATGGGGAAAAATTAAGAATATTTGTTCAAAGTAATGATTCTTTATTTCCCAAATTTTTTGAAGAAATTAGATATGATCGTTCTAGATATATTTTGCCCGGAAAAGAAACAGAAAAGGATGATGATTATCAAGAAAAGGGAGAAACTTACCAAGGACTATTGGACTTGGGTATATAGGTATAAAAAAGAATAATTGATGGTTTTTAAGTAAAAAGTAAAGTTTATAAATAAAGAAGCTCTATCTACTTTGAAGGTAGGATAGATAGGCTTCGGTTTGTTTGTTTTACCTTCACTATATTCTAGGGTTTTAAGATGACATTAAAAAATGTTTTACAAAATAAGAAGGACAGAAATAGAAGACTATTTTATTTTGAAAATAGAATAGTGGCAGTCTATAGTTCTCCTGAGAGAATTCTTCCAAATAGAGATCTAAAATATAATGTAGAAATTATTGAACCACCTTTAGGTAAAAAAGAAGTTATAATAAAAAATGAGGTTTCTCAAAATAGATTGAAAAATAACCTTTATACAAAAGATTTAGTTGCCAGAATTTGCTTTAATGATATTTTCCAAAAAGATTGTTTAGATAGAAAATTAAACTATCCTAATAGAGAATAAAACTGATATAATTGTTACCACACTCAAGTTGTAACTTTAGTAAGATTTATATAGTTTATTTACATAAACATATTATGAAAAAACAACATGAAATAATAAATGGTGAAAGTTATGCAATTGATGAAGATAGATATTTTCAACCAAGAGATAGCGCAGCAATTCCAGAAGATTCACAAATTGGAAAAGATATCTCTCCGGAGAAACTTATAGCTGTCCATTTAACAAATACAATTCCAGAAGACGGAGTTATCCATCCAACCTCTTCTTATGATCCAAATACTTGGAGAAACACAATTCATTTCTCTATAAATTGTCCGGTAAAAGCTCACGGAGGATATGAAGGTTGGGAAAACAAAAGTTCCGCAATTCTTATTCCTTTTGAAAAAATAACAGACAGAATAGAATACTTTACTCCAGTAGACAGTTTTGTCGTTGGAAATTTAGAAATTCCTGAAGAATCACACATAATCTATTCAGATAGTAATTCTATTCATGAAAAAACAAGCAAAAAAATAAAAGAATTAGGTTATGTAGCTGTGGAAGGCGGTGCTTGGAACTGGAATTATGGTGGAGAATGGAAACCAAATAATTTCGAATCTCNNAGAAAGGTTACTTATTGATAATTTTAAAGATTTTACAAAAGGAAAGAGTACAGAAGAATTAATTTCTATTTACGAGAAAGAAATCCCTAATGAATTAGGAAGAATGAAAGAAGACGCATATAATTTTTTAAGAATTAATGGAGAAGAGATTTCACCTGAATATAAAGAATTAGTAGAAAAAACTTATAATTAAATTTATTTATTATGTTTAAAAAACTCAATTTGCCTGAATCTTTTCATAACTTTTTGATATGATCCTTTATCTACCAAGATCTTTTTTTTATCCCCACTCAATAATCTAAAATCACATTTACTAACCGGAACTTTTAATTTATCTTTTCCAGGATATTTTTTCCATCTAGTTTCTGATTTTAGTTTGTATTGCAATACCATTTTACCCTACAACAAGTGTTCCTTCCATCCCTAGAGCCCTATGTGTACTAACTTCACACCAAAAAGCAAAACTTCCTAACTGATCAGCAACAAATTCTAATGTCTGTGTAACGGGGGCAGATTCAACATTAGTTCTCTCATTATATTCTTCAAAGAAAATATTATGTGTGCCACCCTCATTAATTAAAGTTATTTTTACTATATCTCCTTGATTTACCGCTAAATTACTTGGTTCAAATTTAAAATTCGATGCTGTAATTGTAAATTCTTTAACAACTGGAGAAGGAATTTCTTCCAATTCTTCTGGAATGGATTCATCAATCCCAGTTTCTTCTTCAATACTAATTGGAACTTCTTCTGTGAATTCTTCTTGTGAAGGAGCTTTTAGAAAAGAAAACCCTAATAAAACAATTACTACTAAAATAATTACACCAATGATCAATCCACCTTTCATATGATGGATTGCAATACAAAGTTTATAAAATTATTTAAAAATTTAACTTTACTTAATTCCCATTATATGAATTTAAATTTTCCACAGATTCAAAATAATAAACATTTTTTTTAGAATCAGCTCCAATTATTGCTATCGCTTTATCTACTTGATTGCCACTAATAGGATCAATAGAAACTCTTGAAGAAGGGTCATTTTCTAATTTTGCCTTACATCCCATACAACAACCGTAATATGTAAGTCCATTAACTTCTACAGGGATTTGCACAGAATCATATAAGTTGTTATTAATCATGCAAACATATTTAGATTCTACTTGCATAATTTCAGATATAGTTCCACTAGATCAAGTGTTTAAAGAAAAAATAACTAATAATCCAACAAACAAACCTAAAACAATAATTAATTTTTTATTCATAATCTATATATCTTTCTCAGCTATATAAGTTTTAGCATATAAATTTATTTTTTATCATTCTTTAAATGCTTTGCAAACATTCTAAACCAAGGACATGTTATAGTTCCAGCATATGCCAAGATCAATAAAACTAAAGAACTAGTCCATAAATTAACTGGATTCTTTATACTATATAATAAATAGTAAACAAAGAAAAACCATATAACTACATTTACGTACATTAAACCGCCTTTTTTCATTCTTTGTATTAATCTTTTTTGGTTTATATATTAATCCCCCCGCCCGGATTCGAACCGGGGATCTCTCGGGTTCTGCTTGCCTACGCAAACAGGCTAATCACGCTTCATCCTTATCTCTTTTGGAGAATGTCCACGTTAGATACATTATCTACAGCCAAGCGCTCTACCACTGAGCTACGGAGGGTCTCAACATGCAATTATTTACTTAAATTGCTTTTTAATATTTGTTATTTACTTGTTAACAAATCAATCTTCCGCAGTATCCATTACAAAATTAGTTTTATTAGAAAAAACTCTTTTAGTGACATCGTCCAATTTAAAAGAACTTTGGGCTTGAGGTAATTCAAAACCGCCCACCACATTAATTTGAGAATAAATAATATAAGAGAATACTCTCTCTTCTCCTTTATCCAATCTATTTATATTCCAGAACAATCTCCTTGTAGCCTTATCAATTTTATCTGGGGCCTTTCCAAATTTATCATAAAGTTTGACCATTCCTGGAAGGCTATCAATTAACTTGATATCGGTCATAGGCTTTCTAGCTTTCACATGTAATTTTACTTTCAAGGCAAATTGTCCATTCTTAGTTCTAACGTAAGAGACTCTTTTCTCTAGGGCTAATTCCTTAAAAGAATATAACCTAGATACAAAAAAGACAGATACTATCATCAAAAGTAAAAAGAAAGGAAAAATATAATTAGTTCTAGAAACAACACTAAATGATTCATCCGGATTCAATTCTTTTTCCCATACATTTTCAACAAATATACCTTTTCTATTAGAGCTTTCAGGATTTTCAGAATATGTAGTGAATAATCTGGTTAAAATATCTCTTTTTTCAGAAATAACTGCTCCAGTAATAATATTTCCCTTGTTAAATTTTGTAACTGTCTTTTTACGAACTATAAAACCGGAATTATCTTCAACAACAACAAGACCGCCATTCTCAAGATAATATAATTTTTCTTCTTTAAGAGAGGAAGATTCTTTATATTTTAAATTAATATCCAA
>PSPM01000006.1:0-8209 GCA_004195435.1 Candidatus Parvarchaeota archaeon
TTATTGGCCTTCCTGTAATAAAAAATGGTGTGATTGGTGTGAATATAAAAGAGAAAATAATTTTACTTATGAAAATTTTATGAAAATTAATTCTTAGAAATTTTTCTTTTTCTTTTTTCCAAGTTTATTTCAGAAAATAAAAATAAATATAATATTTCTAAAATTCCTAGTGTATTTACAACTAATAATATTATAAACCATGGTAGGCTTTTTCTTCTCGCTGACTTCCAAAGGGCAAACCCTTTTAATGTGAATGTCCAAGCAAGAATTACTATTAATAGCCAAATTGGAATTCCTAAATAATCCATGCAGGAATAAACGAACTTTTATTTATAAATTATTTGTTTATTTTTCTTAGAGATATAAATATTTAAATACTTGAGTTAATTTTATGAGTCATACAATTTGTTGTGTTTATTTTTCATAAAATACAACATGTTGTATCAAAAAGTATGTATTGTCCCTATTGCCACAACACAGAAACCAAAGTTACTGATAAAAGGGACGCTGGTAAATTAACAAGAAGAAGGAGGGAATGTTTGAAATGTGAAAAAAGATTCTCCACTCATGAACTTGTTGAATTTAGTGAATTAAAGGTTTTGAAAAAAAGTGGAAAGAGAGAATTATTCTCTAAAGAGAAAGTTCGTAATGGGATTAAAAAGTCTTGTGAAAAGAGGCCTGTAACTGAGGAAAAAATAGAAAAGATGACGGAAATTGTTGAAAAAAAAGCTAGATTAAAAAAGGGGCATGTTAATACAACTTACATTGGTGAATTAATTTCTAAAGAATTGAAAAAAACTGACAAGATAGCTTATATAAGATTCGCTTCTGTTTATAGGGAATTTGCGGATTTGTCAGATTTTAAAAAAGAAATAAGGAGCTTGATAAATGGAAGAAGATAATTTTATTATTGAAAATACTGAGACATCTATTTTAAATTCTGGAGAAAGTCTTCCAAAAAAAGATAATCTTTACATGGACCGTTTTTTCTCTCACTATGGTAAAAATTCATTTAATTTTGACCCTGATGGAAATCCAATAAATTGGATTTCTGAAGATGTTAATCTTACTGATGATCTTGGAAAGGTTATTTATACTCAATCTAATGTAAAACGGCCTGATTTTTGGTCTCCTCTTGCTATAAAAGTTGTTGCAAATAAATACTTCTGGGGTGATAAAGACAAAAATGAAAGGGAAGATTCTGTTGAAAAGTTAATTGGTAGGGTATCTAGATTTCTCTCTAGACAATCAATGAAACAACATTATTTTGATGAAGAACAAAGTAATATTCTTCGAGATGAAGTAGCTTCTATTTGTTTAAATCAAATTGCGGTATTTAATTCTCCAGTTTGGTTTAATTCTGGAATAAATGAATATAACTCAGAAGCAGGAGGAGTTTCTACTTGGAAATGGGATTCTGAAACAGATACGATTATCAAATCTAAAAAATCTGATGATCGTCCTCAATGTTCTGCCTGTTTCATACAAAAAACAGAAGATGATATGGATTCTATTTTAGCTTTGCAAGTATCTGAAGCCACTTTATTTAAAGCTGGATCTGGAACAGGAACTAATAGATCTAGTCTTAGAAGCTCTAAAGAAAATTTAACTGGTGGTGGAAATGCTTCTGGACCAGTTTCATTTATGAAGGGTTATGATGCCTATGCAGGAATTGTTAAATCTGGGGGAAAAACTAGAAGGGCTGCAAAAATGGAAATCCTTAATATAGATCATCCAGATATCGTAGATTTTATAGAATCTAAACAAAGAGAAGAAAAAAAGGCTTGGGCTTTAATTGAACAAGGATATAGTGGCGGTATGAATGGGGAAGCTTATAACAGTATATTCTTCCAGAATTGTAACATGTCTGTTAGAGCAACTGATAAATTTATGGAATCTGTAAAAGATAATTCTAATTTTCAAACAAATTATGTTTTAACTGGTGAACCTTGTGAAACTTTTGAATCAAAAGAGCTTATTAGGAAAATAGCTGAAGGAACCCATGTTTGTGGAGATCCTGGAATGCAATTTGATGATATAATAAATAAATACCATACATGCAAAAATTCTGGTAGAATTAACTCCAGCAATCCTTGTAGCGAATATATGTTCTTAGACGATAGTGCTTGTAATCTTGCTTCTATCAATTTAATGAAGTTTAGAACAGAAGATGGAAAATTTGATGTTGAGAAATTTAAGAAAGTTGTTAAAACATTTATAATTTCTATGGATCTTTTAGTTGATGGTAGCAGTTATCCTACTGAAAAAATAACTAGAAATTCAAGAGATTTTAGACCCCTTGGATTAGGGTATGCTAATTTAGGAGCCTTATTAATGAGCTATGGGCTTCCTTATGACTCTAATGAAGGAAGAGCTGTTGCAGCAGCAATTACTTCTATAATGTGTGGGGAGGCATATAAAACCTCTTCTCAGTTAGCTGGAATTGTTGGGCCATTCCCAGGTTTCAAAGATAATGAAGAGTCTATGCTAAAAGTAATGAAAATGCATAGAGACCATGTTAAAGAAATAGAAGTTAATAAAATTCCTCAGAATTTAAGATTTCTAGCTAATGAAGCTTGGGATTCTTGGGAAGAAGCAGTTAAATTAGGTGAAAAAAATGGTTATAGAAATTCTCAGACAACTGTATTAGCTCCAACTGGTACAATAGCATTCATGATGGATTGCGATACTACTGGAATAGAGCCAGATATTGCTTTGGTTAAATATAAAGTTCTCTCTGGTGGTGGCATGCTTAAGCTTGTTAATAATAGCATCTCACTTGCTTTAAGAAATCTTGGATATCCGGAAGATCAAATTAATTCAATTATTAATTATATTGATAAAGAAGAAACAATTGAAGGCGCTCCTGAGTTAAAAGATGAGCACTTGCCAATTTTTGATTGTGCCTTTAAAGCTGCTAAAGGAAAAAGAGCTATCTCATATAAAGGCCATATAAAAATGATGGCGGCTACGCAACCTTTTATTTCTGGAGCCATTAGTAAAACAATAAATATGCCAGAAGAATCAACTATTGATGATATAGCTAATGCCTATATTTTCTCATGGGAACAAGGACTTAAAGCTGTAGCTATTTATAGAGAAAATAGCAAGAGAAGTCAACCTTTGAATACTCAAAAAACAGAAGGTGAGGTTATAAAGAAAAATAAGAGAAAATTAGCAAATGAGGAAAGAATTAAGCTTCCCCAAACTAGAAAGTCAGTGACTCATAAATTTGAAATTGCAGGACATGAAGGTTACCTTACTGTCGGACTTTATGATAATGGAAAACCTGGAGAAGTTTTTGTTACTATGCATAAAGAAGGTTCAACAATCAGGGGATTAATGGATGCTTGGGCTACTTCTGTTTCTTTGAATTTACAATATGGTGTTAAGTTAAATGCATTATTTGGTAAATTTAGACATCAAAAATTTGAGCCTTCTGGTTTTGTTAAAAATGATTCTGGCGGCAATATAGATAATGATATAAACCAGATAAAAAGTGCTTCTTCTATAGTGGATTATGTTTCCCAGTTTATGCTAAATAATTTTGGGAATGGATCTGGAAACTTAGAGATTGAAATTAATGAAATTGATAAGTCTGCTGATAAACAGTTAGATATTTCTGATTTTGGAAATGAGGGGCTGATTTGCCCTATCTGTGGAGGTCCTGCAAAAAGACTCGGAAATTGCGCTATTGTTTGTTCATCTTGTAAACAAACAACTAGAAGCGGTTGCGGAGAATAATTAAATAAAAAGATTTATTAAATAGGATTGTTAAAAATCAAAATGATCGAAGAATTAAATTCTGATAACTTTGAAAACTTTGTTAAAGAGGGTTCTTGTGTAATTGATTTTTATGCTGACTGGTGTGGTCCTTGCAAAATGTTAGCTCCGGAAATTGATAAGGCTTCTGAAGAAAATAATTCTGTAAAATTTGGAAAAATTAATATCGATAATAATCAAGAATTATCTCAAAGATTTCAAGTTATGTCTATTCCTACTTTAATTATTTTTGAAAATAATAAACAAATAGAGAGACATTCTGGATTTATTTCTTCGGAAGATCTTTCTGAGAAGATAAAAGATTCATTAAATAAATAAAAGCATTTAAAAATAAAATATTTCTTTATTCTTTTATGGTCCCGTAGCTCAGTCTGGTTAGAGCACCAGGCTTTTAACCTGGGTGTCGAGGGTTCAAATCCCTTCGGGGCCATTTTATTAAAAAAATCAAAATTTGTAGAAAGATTTAAAAAGGGAATTTTATAATCTTTTATTATTCCATAGTTGTTATATTTCCCATGCATATCCTACAATCAAAACATATTAAATTAACTCGAGAAGAAGCGAAAAAAATACTTGATAAGTATAATATTTCTTTGTCTCAATTACCTAAAGTGAAAAGAGAAGACTCTTCTGTTCCAGAAAACTCTGAGTCAGGTGATATTTTAAAAATTGAAAGGGAGCATGAGGGTAAAACTGAAATTTATTACCGAGTTGTTGTTTAATGGTTGAAAAGCATCTTTTAGTTAAAAAATATCTTGAACAGCATTCCTTAGTTGAATCTAATATCCTTAGTTTTAATAATTTCATTAATAATAGAATACAAGAAATTTTAGAAGATATAAATAAAAATATAACAAGTGATGAATTTGATATAAAATTTGGAAAGGTTAGATTCGGAAAACCTGAAATTGTTGAAGCTGATGGAAGTATTAATATTATTACTCCTACAGAAGCTAGATTAAGAAATTTAACTTATTCAGCTCCAATTTTTGTTGAATTATCTATTACTTTTGGAGAGCAATCTGATAGTGCCGAAGTAGAAATTGGAAAAATTCCAGTTATTGTTAGAAGTGATGCTTGTACAACAAAAGACATGACTAAGGAAGAATTAATTGAAAATCATCTAGATCCTTCTGATCCTGGAGGGTACTTTCTCGTTAATGGTAATGAGAGAATTATGACAATGACTGAAGACTTAGCTGCTAATCAACCTTTTATCGAAGAAGGGAGACTGGGTTTAACACTTAGGATTTTTTCTCAAAGAGGAGCTTATAGAATTCCCACAACTATTTCTGAAACTAAGGAAGGAATCTTAGAAGTTACATTTAGTAGATTAAAAAATATTCCAGCAATAGTCTTAATTAAATCTCTTGGATTATTGAAAGAATCTGAAATTGCTAAACATATTGAAAAAGAA
The DNA here is from genome assembly GCA_004195435.1 of Candidatus Parvarchaeota archaeon. GTDB lineage: Archaea > Nanobdellota > Nanobdellia > Pacearchaeales > GW2011-AR1 > PSPM01. The sequence continues at coordinate 5,201 of PSPM01000006.1, forward strand.
GACGATTGCCTTATAGTTAATATTTATGAATTTACAAATATTAAGTCTAAAAAAGATGCTTTAAGTTATATTGCGGAAAAATCTGGAACTCATGGAACTGAAGAAGAAGTTATAGAAAGAATAGAGAGAAGTATTGATTCATTTTGTTTGCCTAATATTGGAACAGATAAAGATTCTAGAATAGAAAAGGCTATTACTTTATGTAAACGAGTAAAAGAATTTCTTGCTGCTAAATATAATAAAAGCATTAGAACTGATAAAGACCATTATGCCAATAAAAGAATAAAACTTTCTGGAGATTTAATGGCGGAATTATTTAGGGTTCATATGAATATTCTTGTAAAAGATATACAATATTCTTTACAAAAAATAACTAAGAGAAAAAAATTTTATTCTATAAAAACTATTGCTAAATCAACTTTATTCACTCATAGAATTGAAAGTGCTGTTGCTACAGGATCTTGGATTGGTGAAAGGGCAGGAGTAACACAGAATATGGATAAAACTAATTATCTTTCAATACTTTCTCAATTGCAAAGAGTTTCTAGTATGCTTCCTGGTGAACAAGAAAATTTCAAAGCTAGAACATTACATCCTACCCATTATGGTAGGTTCTGTCCTACTGAAACTCCAGAAGGTACAGAAATTGGTTTAAGAAAAAATCTTGCTTTACTTTCAATTATTTCTACTCCCCTTAAATTTGAAGAAGAAGAATTTATTAAAAAATTAAAATCTTTTGGATTGGAGGAGAATATCCCTGGAAAGTTTGATGTATTTTTTGATGGTAGATTTATGGGGATGGTTTCTGATCCTAAGGAATTTGTTATGGAAATGAGAGACGAAAGAAGAAAAAATAATATTCCTATGGAATTTAGTTTTAGAAGTAAAAATGAAACTAATTCTGTTGTAATATCTACTAATCCTGGGAGAGTTCTTAGACCCTTAATTATTGTTGACGAAGGAATTAGTAAACTTAGAGATGAACATTTGCTACTTTTGGAACAAGATAAAATGAAATGGGATGATCTTGTTAAAGAGGGAGTTATAGAGTATTTAGATGCTGCAGAAGAAGAGGATTCTTTTATTTCATTGACTAAAGAAGGATTAACAAAAAAACATACTCATTTAGAAATTGATTCTATTGATGTATTTGGTTTAATTACATCATTGGTTCCATTCGGAAATCATGACCAGGCATCTAGACTAATGAGGGGGAGTAAGACGCTTAAACAATCATTAGGCATTTACGCTGCTAATTATCTTGTTAGATTAGATACTGATGTTTCAATTTTACATTATCCTCAGAATCCCATAGTGAAAAGTTTTGTTTATGATACTTTGAAGATTTATCCTTCTGGACAAAATATTGTTGTTGCAGTTATGCCTTATGAAGGTTATAATGTTGAAGATGCATTAGTTTTAAGTAAATCTAGTGTAGATAGGGGTATGTCAAGAGGAACATATTTTAGACCTTATAAGGCCTCTGAATTACATTATGCTGGTGGTTTAAAGGATGATATAATCATTCCAGATAAAGATGTTTCTGGTTATAGAACTGAAGAATCTTACAAGCATCTAGAGTCTGATGGAGTTGTTTATCCTGAAGCTAAGATTAATTCTGGAGAAGTTATTATTGGTAAAACTACTCCTCCAAAATTCCTTTCTGAGGCTAAAGATATCAATATTCATTCTAAAAAAGAAGGAAGTACTGTGATGAGACAAGAAGAGCAAGGAACTATTGATGCTGTTTTTGTTACAGTTGATAATGAAGGAAATAAAATATTTCAAGTTAGAACAAGAGATGCTAGAATACCTGAACCGGGAGATAAATTTTCCACACCTCATGGTCAGAAAGGAGTTATTGGTTTAATTGCTGATTCTAAAGATATCCCATTTACATCCACTGGAATAAAGCCTGACTTGATCTTTAACCCTCATGGAATTCCTAGCAGAATGACAGTTGGATATTTAGTTGAATTATTGGCTAATAAAGTCGCAGCTACTACTGGAAGATTTGTCGATGGAACTTCATTTAGTGGTAAGAAAGTTGAAGAATTGGAAGAGCAATTAAGTGGAATGGGCTTAAGTTATGATGGAAAAGAAGATATGTATGATGGAATTACAGGGAAAAAAATGAATGTTAAAATTTATATTGGAAATATGTATTATTTGAGACTTAGATTTTTAGTTAAAAATAGAGTTCATGCTAGAGCTACAGGTAAAGTTGCCCTGTTAACTAGACAGCCAATTGAAGGAAGAGCAAGGGGGGGAGCTTTAAGATTAGGTGAAATGGAACAACAAGCAATTGTTGCTCATGGAGCTTCATTATTATTGAAAGAGAGATATGATTCTGATAAATCTATAATTCATATTTGCTCAAATTGTGGAAGTCTAGGAATAAAAGATAATCTTAATAATAAAAGTTATTGTCCTTTGTGTGGGGGAAACGAAATTGAACCTGTGGAAGTTTCATATGCCTTTAAACTTCTTACTGATGAATTGCTTGGATTGCATATAATGACAAACTTTGAATTAAAAAATAAATATGAATGATGGAAGAAATAATTAGAAAACAAGTAAAATCTTTGAAATTTAACCTTATTAGTCCTGAGCAGGTTAAAAAAATTAGTAAAGCCAAAATAGTTACTCCTGAACTTTATGATATAGATGGATTTCCAGTTGATGGCGGACTTATGGACTTAAGACTTGGAGTAATTGATCCAGGTATTAGATGTAGAACTGATGGAGCAACTATGAGAGATTGTCCGGGGTATCCTGGACACATAGAACTAGCTAGACCAGTAGTCCATATAAAATATATTCCTTTAATTGAACTTATATTGAGAAGTTTTAATCATAAATCTGGTAGATTAATGCTAAGTGAAGATAAAATAAAAAAATATTCTCCTGCAGAAAGAGCAAAAAAGGCTAAAGATAAAAAAGTTTGCCCTTATACTGGTGAAACTCAAGAAAAAGTAAAATTAGAAAAACCATATTCTTTTTATGTAG
>PSPM01000006.1:8214-18846 GCA_004195435.1 Candidatus Parvarchaeota archaeon
TGATCTGACTCATAAATTATCAGATATAATTAGGGCTAATCAAAGACTTTGGGAAAATCTTAATGCTGGAGCTCCAGAAGTTATTATTGAAGATCTTTGGGATCTTTTGCAATATCATGTTACAACTTTTTTTGATAATAATATTACCAGAATTCCTCCTGCAAGGCATAGATCTGGGCAACCTCTTAAAACTATAACTGAAAGAATTAAGGGTAAAGAAGGAAGAATAAGAAAGAATCTTGCTGGTAAAAGAGTTAATTTTTCTGGTAGAACTGTTGCATCCCCTGATCCATATATCGGAATTAATGAAATTGGAATTCCATTTCAGGTTGCTAAAATAATAACTGTTGTGGAAAATGTTACTTCTATAAATATTAAAACCATGGAGGCTTTGATAAAGAGGGCTGATGAGCATCCTGGAGCTAATTATATTATCAGACCAGATGGTAGAAGGAAAAGAATAACAGAAGATCTGAAAGAAGAAATATGTAATGAAATTCAGCCTGGATATAAAGTTGAAAGACATCTTAGAGATGGAGATATTGTTTTGTTTAATAGACATCCTTCCCTTCATAAACAAAGTTTAATGTCCCATTATGTTAGAGTACTTAAAGGTAAAACATTTAGGATACACCCTTCTGCTGCATTTCCTTATAATGCAGATTTTGATGGAGATGAAGTTAATATTCACTCTCCTCAAACTGAAGAAGCTAGAGCTGAAGCAAAAATTTTGTTAGATATCAAAAATAATATGATCTCTTCCAAAAATAATACCAACTTTTTAGGATGTATTGCAGATGCTATAACTGGAAATTATATTCTTGGAAATAATAAATTTTCTAAATCTGATGCAGATCAATTACTTTTTTCTACTGGAGTTATCAACAAATTAAAAGATAAAGAAATAAAGGGAACGGATCTTTATTCTCAAATATTGCCTGAAAATTCCGGGATCAAAATTCCATCTGTTATTACTAGTAGTAATGCTTTAGGTTCTGAAGATGGAGAATTAGTTAAAGTTCTTGATAAAAAATTTGGAAAAGATTTAACTCTTGAAACAATTAGAAAATCTTTTAGACTTGGAACAGATTATCTTTCTAGAAATGGGTATACTCTTGCACTTAGGGACTTATCCGTTTCTGATGAGATTAAAAAAACTACTGATAATGTAATTAAAGAAGCTGAAAGAAAAACTGAAGAAATAATTAATCTTGAGAAATCTGGTTCACTTGAATTAATTCCTGGAAATACTATTGAAGAAACAAGAGAATTGAAGATAACTCAAATTTTAAATGAAGTTAGAACTAAAATTGGTAATATTGTTAAGGATAAATTCCCTAAAGATAGCAATGTTACTAATATGATCTCTTCAGGTGGTGGTGGAAGCATGCTTAATATAACCCAGATAGGTTGTTCTGTTGGACAACAGTCTTTCAGAGGGCAAAGAATAAATTTAGGTTATAATGATAGAACTTTAACCTTTTTTGAAAAAAATAATTTAAGTCCTGAATCTCACGGATTTATTAAATCTTCATTTTTTGATGGATTAAAACCTACAGAATTCTTTTTTGGAGCAATAACTGGGAGAGATGCTTTAATGGATACTGCTCTTAGAACTCCTAAATCTGGTTACCTATATAGGAGACTTGTTAGTGCGTTACAAGATTTGAAGATGGAATATGATGGAACATTAAGAGATGCTTCAAAAAATATTGTTCAATTTGAATATGGGGGAGATGGAAAGGATGTTTCTAGACTTCATCTTAATAAAGATATCTCTCCTGGGGAAGCTGCAGGAGTTGTTACTGCTCAATCTTTTGGGGAATCTTCTACTCAAATGGTTCTTAATGTTTTTCATTCTGCTGGAGTTGCAGAAATGCAGGTTACCCTTGGACTTCCTAGACTTATAGAAATATTCGATGCTAGAAAAGAACCCTCCACTCCAATGATGGAAATTTACCTTAATAAAGAATTTAATAATCAAAAAGATTCCACTATTTTTGCAGAGAAAATAAAAGAAATAAATCTTGAAGAAATAGTTTCTGAAATAAAATTAAACTTTTCTGGAAAGAAAATAGAAATAGAACTAGATAAAAAATCTTTGAAAAATGTCCATATTGGAATTCAAAAAGTTTCTGATAGCCTTGTTGAAAAAGGTTTTGAAATTAAAGTTAAAGATTCTAAAATTATTGTTGAAACTTCTGATTTAGATTTTAAATCTATGTATAAATTTAAAGAAAAACTTAAATCAACAATAATTTCCGGTATTAAAAATGTCTCTCAAGTAGTTGTTGTAAAAAGAGGAAAAGATTTTGTTGTTTTAACTGCTGGAAGTAATCTTAAAGATCTACTTGAAATAAAAGGAGTTAATTCTGACAAAACTACTACAAATAATATTCATGAAGTTGCTGCAGTTTTGGGAATAGAGTGTGCAAGAAAATCTATATTTAATGAAGTGGAAAAAGTTTTAGAAGGTCAAGGATTGGATATTGACTACCGACATCTTAATTTAATTGCTGATGCAATGACTTCTTCCGGAATTGTTAGGGGAGTTACTAGAATGGGAATTATTTCTCATAAGTCTAGTATTTTTGCTAGGGCAACTTTTGAGACTCCTGACAAACAATTTGTTAATGCCACTATACAAGGATTAAGAGATGAGTTATCTTCTGTTATTGAAAATATTATCCTTAATCAACCTGTACCTGTAGGAACTGGGCTTCCTGGATTGTTAGTTAAAGTTACTGGGCCACTTGCTAAAAAAGAAAAATCTAAATAAGATAAATTTATAAAGTTAGTTGGAAAATTTTAATTAAGATGATTGAATTGAATAGCGCTATGAATTCAGGTTCTTTGTTTCTTGGAATTAAGCAATCTTTAAAGAATTCTAAAGATTTAGATAAGGCAATAGTTTCTTCTGATTGCAGAAAGAATATTATTGACCTTCTTAAAGCTAATAAGATAAACATTTTAATAAGTGAACTAACTAAAGATGAAATTAAGGAAAGGCTAGAAATAGAATTTTATTGTGAAGTTTTTGGATTAAAAAAATAAAGGATTTCTATAAATGGAAACTATAAATATGAAAATTATGAGGTATCTTAACCTATTAAATGAGGTTTCTAGAGTTAGAACTACAAAATGTTTCTTTTACAATAATACTCTTTTTTTTGCAGTTCCGCCAGCTAAAATATCTCAAGCTATAGGTCCTGGGGGAAATAATATTAAAGAAATAAGTAGAAAACTTAGAATGAAAATTAGAATAATGAAAGATGCTAAAGATTTGAATGATGCTAAAAGATTTTTGGAAGATATTGTTAAACCATTGACTTTTACCTCCTTAGAAATTAAAGATGATGAAATTATAATTACTGCTGGATCAAGAACCAATAGGGCTTCCCTTTTTGGAAGGTATAAAAAAAGACTTGAAGAATTAAAAAAAATAACTGAATTTAGTTTTAAAAAAGAATTGGTAATTATTTAAAGAGTGAAACATTTAAAAAGTAATTTTTCTAGCAAAAAAAATGGGATTGTTCAATGCGAAAAAATTAATTAAAGATAGGGCTAAATCTAGGTGGAAAAAAAGATCCTACAAAGTAAGAAAGCTTAAACTTAAAGAGAAGTCTGATCCGCTTGGTAGATCTGCTCAAGCTAAAGGAATAGTTATAGAAAAATTTCAAAAAGAAGCTGCACAGCCAAACTCTGCTATGAGAAAATGTTGTAAAGTTCAACTAATCAAAAATGGAATTCAAGTGGGAGCTTTTATTCCAGGAAATTTGGCTCAAAAATTTATAGATGAACATGATGAAGTTATTATAGAAAGAATTGGTGGAAAACAAGGAAGAGCTAAAGGAGATATTAGAGGAATTAGATTCCAAGTAATTAAAGTTAATGATCAGCCATTGCACAGATTGGTAAGTGGTGCAATAGAGAAGGGTAGAAGATAATGGAATTTAAAGTTTTTGATTTATACGATATGAAAGATATTGAAATTAGTGATGAAGCATTAAAACCTTATATTAACGTTGAAGGGAAATTATTAATAAAAACTTATGGGAGGAATATTGGAAAATTCGCTAGTTCTAAAAGTCATATTGTAGAAAGAATGGCAAATAGAATCTCTGTTCCTGGGCATGTTGGTAAAAAACATAAAATAATTACTTCTTGGGCTTCTGGAAAATATTCTAATAGCGTTAAAATAATAATCGAAGCATTTGAGATAATTGAGAGAAAAAAGAATGAGAATCCAGTGCAAGTTTTAATAAAAGCTATTGAGAAAAGTTCTCCTAGAGATGAGATTACAACAATAGAATATGGTGGTGCAAGATACCCTCAAGCAGTTGATGTTAGCCCGTTAAGAAGAGTTAATCTTTCTATAAGATGGATTGTTCAAGGATCTTATCAGAAATGTTTTGGCAAGAAAAAGAAAATGGCCGAAAGTTTGGCTAATGAAATAATTCTAGCTTCTGAAGAAAACATGGAAAGTTATGCAATGAAAAAGAAAAATGAATCCGAAAAACAAGCTGACGCTGCTCGTTAATTTTATAATAATATGGTAGACCCTAAAACAGAAAAAGTAATTAAATTAATGACTGATCAAGAAAGTATCAGAAATATAGCTATAGCTGCACATATTGATCATGGAAAAACTACTTTTTCTGATAACCTTTTGGCTGGTGCTGGAATGATGTCTGAAGAATTAGCTGGAAAGGCTAGGTTACTTGATTTCCATGAAGATGAACAAGCTAGGGGAATTACAATTGACTCAGCAAGCGTTAGTATGGTTCATGATATCGATGGAAAAGAATACCTTATTAATTTAATTGATACTCCTGGACACGTTGATTTTGGAGGAGACGTTACAAGAGCTATGAGGGCCGTTGATGGATGTGTAGTTCTTGTCTGTGCTAGCGAAGGAATAATGCCTCAAACTGAAACAGTCTTAAGACAGGCTCTTAAAGAAAGAGTTAAGCCAGTTTTATTTATCAATAAAGTTGATAGACTTATTAGAGAAGTTAAATTAACTCCTAAAGAAATGCAAGAAAAATTTATGAATGTTATTGGAAAAGTTAACGATCTCATATCTGATTTGGCTGAGCCTGAATTTGCAGATAAATTTTTAGTTAATGTTCAAGATGGTAGTGTTGCGTTTGGTTCTGCCTATCATAATTGGGCTTTATCTCTTCCTTATATGGAAAAAAAAGGAATTAGTTTTAAAGATGTAATAGACAAATATGGTGAGGGTGAAGATTCGTATAAAGAATTATCAAAAAGCTCTCCATTAAATAAAGTTGTTTTAGATATGGTTGTTAAACACCATCCTAACCCGCGGACTGCGCAAAAATATAGGATTCCTAAAATTTGGCAAGGTGAATTAGATAGCCAATTGGGAAACGACCTATTACTTTGTAACAAAGATGGAGAACCTGCTTTCATTTGCACAAAGATTGTTATAGACAAAAATGCTGGAGAAATTGCTACTGGAAGATTATTTTCTGGTGAGCTAAAACAAGGAGAAGAAGTTTACATGAATCTTTCTAAGAAAAAATCTACTCTTCAACAAGTTAGTATTTACAAAGGTGCTCAAAGAATACAAGTTGGAAAAGTTTCTGCAGGAAATATTGTTGGATTAGTTGGACTTAAAGGGGTTTTTTCTGGAGAGACTATTAGTAAAAATGAAATTGAGCCTTTTGAAGCTATTAAACATATGTTTGAACCAGTTGTTACTAAAAGTATAGAGGCCAAAAAAGCTGCTGATCTTCCTAAGTTAGTTAATGTTTTAAGACAAGTGGCTAAAGAAGATCCTAGTTTGAAAATAGAAATTAATGAGGAAACTGGTGAAAACTTAATATCTGGAATGGGTGAACTTCATTTAGAGATTATTGAAAATAGAATAAAAACTGAGAAGGATCTTGATATCAATATGGGTTCTCCAGTTATTGTTTACAGAGAAACTGTTGGTGATGAGAGTCAGATGGTTGAATCTAGAAGTCCTAACGGACATAATATCCTTTATTTGAAAGTTGAACCTCTTGAAGATGAAGTTTTTAAAGCTATTCAAGAAGGAGATATTCCTGAAGTTAGAATGAAGAAGAAATCTGAGGATATATGGGAAAAGCTTGAAAATCTGGGCGTTTCAAATGATGAAGCTAGAGAGTATAAAGAAATCTACAAGGGTTGTGTTTTTCTTGATAGGACTAGAGGTATTGTTTTGTTAAATGAAATTATTGATTCTGTTTTGGATGGTTTTAAATTGGTTGTTGATTCTGGTCCGCTTTCTAGAGAACCTTTAACAAAATTAAAAGTTAGTTTACATGATGTGAAGATTCACGTTGATAGTGTTCATAGAGGTCCTGCTCAGATCTATCCTGCTGTTAGAAGGGGAGTTCATGAAGCAATGAATAAAGCCAAACCTGGATTATTAGAACCTATACAGACTCATGTTATAGAAGCTCCTATAGACTTTATGGGTACAATAACAAATTTAGTTGCTAGTAAGAGGGGAGTTTTAGAAGATGTTAATCAAGAAACTGGGCAAGTTAGTGTTAGAGCTCAAATTCCTGTTTCAGAAATGATTGGATGGAGCAATGATCTTAGAAATGCGACAGGTGGTCGAGGAGTATCTAGTTTAGCTGAACAACAATTTAAGAAACTTCCTACAGAATTACAAGAAGGAATTATTAAGAAAATTAGAAGTAGGAAAGGTTTGAGTGAAAATCAATAGTTTTTTTCATATTTTTCTTTAATTTTCCTTTCAACAAAATTCTTTTCTCTTCCTAAGATATTTAGAAGATAAGTTCGACGATTTAATAAATTTTCTTCACTTTCTTTTACAATTTTTGGAACTTTTTTTCCAATGAACTTTTTTAATCGTATTTCGCACAGTTCAATTTCTCTCTTAACTTTTCCTCTTAAAGATTCGTAACTTAATTTTTCTGATTCTTCGGATATTAAATTTATATCTATTAAATCATTTACTAATTCTCTTTGGTACTTTGATTTGTTACTTACTTGATCTCTAAATAATCTATTTATTCTTTTTTCAATTTTTAGATTATCTTTTAAACTTCTTAGTTCTGCATCTTGTAAATAATTTAAATAATTTTCTCTACCGAATAATTCTTCCCAATTTTGTTCATCAGTCATTTCGAAGTATCGCATTTTGTTTAGATAAGATATTGGGTAATCTTCTAAAATTTCTTCAATTGATTCACTTGCAAATCTTTTATTATCCATTCCTTTTTTTTGAGACCTTTCAAATAAATTTATAAAACAATTTTTTAAATCATTATAACTTGATTTACTTGATTTTTCTTTTTCTTTTTGATAAAGATTCCATGAAAAATCACTTAAGGGAATTTCTTCCTTTTTTGAATCTCTTTTTTCATCATCGTCATCATTGAAATCTAAATCTTTAAAATCAACTTTTATTTTCCTTATAACTTCTTGAACGTAAGTTCCTAAACCTACAACATTCTCCGGAGTAGCCTTGTAGTATATAGGAATTTCTTTTTTTGCCAAATTATCATTTATTTCCAAAGCCAAATTTTTTGGATTATTGTTAATCCTTTCTATCTCTTTTATTAATTCAAATGCTTCTTTTGTCCCCACATATCTATCTTTTTTAATCTCTTGAACTATTTTGAATAATTCTTTTATTTTTTCAGATTTTTTTCTTTCTTTCATAGAAAATTTCTCACATTATCTTTTATAAACTTTACTATTATAAAGTGATGATTTTTCTACTTTGACTAAATGTTAATAAATGTTATTTAAGATTAAATAACTTTTAATTGGGGGAAAAAGGGAGGAATTTTATACAAAAACTTTATTAAGATTAAATAACATTAAATAATGAGGTGAATTAAATGGCTTTAAAGACATTCAATATAGATGCTGAAGTTTACAAGGATTTTTCAGAATATTGTAAAAAAGAAGGGATTAGTATGAGTAAAAAATTGGAAAATTTTATACGAGAGGAACTTTTTAGTATTGCCCTAGGAGAGAAAAAGGTTGTACGTGCAAAAAAGGGAATTGACTCTGGACATCACTCATTGGCATTCATCTTCTAAACAAGTACAAATTACCCCGTAACTTTCGGAATTGTAGCACTCCTTCCAGTCACAGGTTGTTATAGCTTCTTCTTCAAATTTTCCTTGGCAAACTTGAAGAGAACATCCGGAAACAATACAGTCGTTATTTGTCGCACATTCTCCCAAAGTTGAAATTCCGCAAAAAGAATCCTCTATTTGTTCAATTTCTCCAGGTATTTTTCCAGAATAATTAAACGCGAATAAAAATAAAAAAATAATTCCTAAAATGATGCCGATTGCAATAATTGTATTTACCTTCTTTTTTTCCATTATATTGATTATTTAATATATTTATAATAATTTCTATTTGGATCTTTTTTGGAGATATAAAAAATAATTAAGCAGGATTATTTTGTATTGGAGCTAAGTTGTTTTGTGTTGAACCTGGATTGTTTTGTGTTGAAGCTAAGTTATTTAGTTCTGATTGAACTATTGCAGGCATAATTATTGAAACCAAAACGTACAATATAAACCATAATAATGTATTGTCGTCTTTTTTTACTGTTTTAGCGAAGCCTTCGCAATACTTGTATACCCAGTAGATATTGGCGATCGGAATGATTAATAACCAAGCTGTTGGAATTTGCGCCCCCAAATTATTCATCTCGTTTTTTGTAGAAACCATCCAATAAATGGCATAGATTCCAAAAGTTAAGATTGTAAATAAATACACTAAGAATATATTTCTATGTTTAACCATCTTTTATCAACTCCCCTAGTATTAATTTGCAATTATCATTATATAAAAGTTTGTAAAAAAACGTGCAAAAATATGGGTAAGTGCGGCTACAGTAATTTCAATTCTTCTATGGATTTGGTCATTTAATAGGGGGGGTTTTATTTAGTTAGTTTTTAGCATATATGCTATTATCTCCGTCGATGAGTATATTTTGGACAGAAACATTTAAATACCGTTCAAAATAATATCAATTACTAAATTAGAATGGCTAAAGAAAAACCTACATTAAACGTTGCCTTTGTTGGTCACGTAGATCATGGAAAGAGTACTTCTATCGGTAGATTAATGTTCGATTCTGGTAGACTTCCTCAGCAAGAATATGAAAAGTTGAAAGCTCTTGCCCTTGAAAAAGGAAAGGCTGGATTTGAATTCGCTTATGTTATGGATAAATTTAAAGAAGAAAGAGAAAGAGGAGTTACTATTGATTTATCTTATCAGAAATTATTAACTGATAAATTTGAAGTTACAATTATTGATGCTCCTGGGCACAGGGACTTTATTAAAAATATGATTACTGGAGCTTCTCAAGCTGATGCAGCATTTTTATGTGTAGCGGCTAAAGAAGGAGTTCAACCTCAGACTAAAGAACACGCTTGGCTTTTGAAAACAATGGGAGTTGGGCAAGTTTCTGTTTTGGTTAATAAGATGGATACTGTTGATTTTAAAGAAGATATCTATAAGAAAGTTAAAGAAGAAGTTTCTGTTATTTTAAACCAGGTTGGTTTTAAAACAGATGATATGGCTTTCATACCTGCTTCAGGATTTAAAGGGGATAATATTGTTAAAAAATCTGAGAAAATGGATTGGTATAAAGGTCCAACTGTTATGGAACAATTAGATAAATTTAACCTTCCTGGAAAACCTACTAATTTACCTATGAGAATGCCTTTACAAGATGTTTATGATATTACTGGAATTGGTACAGTTCCTGTTGGAAAGATTGAAACTGGAGTTATGAAAATTGGTCAAAAAGTTATTGTTCTTCCGGGTAGATCTGGTACTGGAATAAAAGGAGAAGTAAGAACAATTGAAATGCACCATGAACAATTAAAAGAAGCCGAAGCTGGAGATAATTGTGGAATAAATATTAGAGGAGTTGGTAAGAAAGATGTTGCTAGAGGGGATGTTGTTTGTGACGCTTCTAAACCAGCTACTATTGCTGAAGAATTTGTGGCTCAAGTTGCTGTGATTTCTCATCCTACTGTTATTGCTAAAGGTTATACTCCTGTATTCCATGTTCATACTGCGCAAGTTCCTTGTCAATTTACAGAATTAATTGAGGTTAATAGAGGTGGAGAAACCATTAAAAATCCCGACTTTTTGAAGAATGGAGATGTTGCTAAAGTTAGAATTAAACCTATTGGTAATTTGGTTCTAGAAACGCAAGCAGATAATCCTCACATGTCAAGATTTGCTATTAGGGATGCAGGATCCACTGTTGCAGCTGGAGTTTGTATTGAATTGACACCAAAAAAGATTTAATTATTTTTTAGAACTTTATTTATTATTTCAAGGTCATCTATAATTAGACATCTCTTTCCATAACATTTTTTTATCCTTACAAATTCCCCATTTAAAGAATCTCTTACTTCATATTCTGCCATTTTTATCTTTGGATCTATTTTTTCTAAAAATTTTAAAATTTTATTTTTAGGCAAGTAAAAAAATTGATGGAGTGGTTGCTGGGAAGATGCATCCCTTCTGTATTGGTAGGTTGGATTTAATTCTCCTGGATAAGATCCTAACATGAGGTCCTGTAATTTATCACTCTCTGTGAATAGGTCTACTCTATTTTCTATT
>PSPM01000007.1 GCA_004195435.1 Candidatus Parvarchaeota archaeon
TTAATTGATTTACCTCAGAATTATTATATTTGTAAATTATATCTCCTTTGGTATCATCAAATTCCCAAGGAACAATTATTACATAATTTTTTGGACGCAGCCAAAGTCTTCTCCGATACCTTCCTGGAACCCTGCAATTTCTTGTTTTTCCATCCGTTGTTTTTATATCCATTCTATTTCCACCTAGTCTTGTGACTATAATTCCTATCAATTCCTTTTTTTTTGGGAATCTAACTCTTGAAGGGAATTTTTGTTCAGTTGATCCTGTTTGCTTATGTTTATCTGATTCTTCTTTTATTTCTTCGAAATCTCCAAAATCTTGTTTTTCCATAGAATTAATTAGAAAATTTGTTTTTTAAAACTAACTATAAATTAATTTTTCATTTTATGTAAATCATAAATAGAAACAAAAATAAAAATTATTTGAAGAAAAATAAATATCGTATCCCTTATATATAAGCTATATAATAGAAGAAAAGCTCCTCCAATAATATAAATCTTATTCCTCATTTCTCTTTTTTCAGATTTTACTAATATGCCTATTATTAATAAAGTTAAACCAATTATTCCAAATATTTTGTAAAGATTCATTTATTTTATAAAAGGATTAAAGCGTAAGGAATATTTTTTAGTTTCATTATTCCATCTTTAGAAATTAAGTTAGCTTCTTTTGCAGCTTCAATTGATTCCTTCCCAATGATATTAAAAGTTGAATCTTCTTTTTTTTGCAGTTTTAATATTTCGACTATTTCTTTAAAAGATTTTTCTTCTCCTTTAAAAAAATCTCCTCTGAGATCAAGTTGTTTTCCTTCTTCTTCAAATATCTTACCAATAAGATCTGAATCGCAAACTGTAACTACAGTACGATAAGATCTATGTAATTTAATTAGCATAATTTTTTAAAAGATTTATTTTTGAAGACCGCCCATTCTACAAACAGTAGTACCGCATTGAGGACATTTTCCCTTTGCTATTTTGGTACCTCTTTTCGTTTTAGATTCTACTGGATCTTTCATTTCAACTTTCGCTTTGCATTTAACGCAATAACCTTGTGTTCCGCCCATTTTTATTTAGAACCTCCCTTTATTGTTTTTAATATGATCTTTCTATATTATAAATGTTTCTTTATTAGATTTTATTTTTTATCGGAGATTTTGCTCCACAAGCAAGACAATGTTTGAACTTTATACTCTTTTCAGAAATAATTTCCGTATCTGGTTTTTTACATTCTTGACAAAGAACGAATTCTTTAACATATAGCTCAATTTTTTCGTTAACTCTTGAAGAATTAAGCCTAGTTTTTAATATTAATCTTTCTTTTTCTAAAATTCCAGAAACAGCTAATTCTTTCTGTAAGAATTTTACTAAATGTTCAACTGGCCGTCTAATTTGATTTGCAATTAAGAGAATGTTAGTAATGATGGTATTTTTTCCTGAAACAGATCCTTTAACTTTAGGTATTTCAAATCTTTCTGAATCTTTTTTTATACTTTTAACTTTACTGTATGCTTCTTCCAATAGTTTTTCATAATTTTCCATATTTTTTGACAATCAAGAAGGTTTATAAAATTGTTTATTGTTTTTAATTCATGAAAGAAAAAATAGATGTCCTGTCAATTTGGTCTGGAATTATCCTGATCTTATCTGGAATTTTAGTATTGTTTTACAACTTAATCTGGGGAAGTATTCTTTTATTTTTTGGAATTTTTACACTGGTAACTTTGAGAAAGCAAGAACACATTGAATCAATAAGATCAACCAAAAAAACTAAAAAGAAGCGATAACTAATAAAAAAATGAAAATTATTGTCACAACAGGAACTGAAATTCCAGGGAAAAAGATCTCTAAAGTAATATGTGTTGTAAAGGGAAGTACTTTAAGAGCTAAACATCTGGGAAGGGATATTGCTGCAGGTTTGAAAAATCTTATTGGTGGAGAGATAGAGAGTTATACAGATTTGTTAAGACAAGCTAGAGAGGAGGCTTATAATAGGATGGTTAATGAGGCTATTAAAAAAGATGCTGACGCAATTATTGGAATGAGGTTTATGACTTCAATGGTTATGCAAGGTAGTGCTGAAATGTTAGTTTACGGGACTGCCGTTAAATTTAGTTAATCTTAAATATCAGTGACTATTTAGGATATTTATGAAGATTAGAAATTTTATTTTGGGTGCCGGGATATTTGTGGTTTATTTGTTGACTCTTTCCTACGGTATTGAGGCATTCTATCCTTCTCCAAATTATGAAGATTATTGTGAAGGTGGCTATTATGGGCATAGGCCTTTAAAAGAAATCCAATGTGAATCTAGTCCAGCTTTGTATTCTAAAGAAGCTTCTTGTAATTCTGCTGGAGCTATTTTTAGATTGGAATATAATGGGGAAGGTTGTGCAGTTGACGGATATTGTGATGAATGTAATTTAAAATTTGAAGAAAAAGATAGCGAGCATTCTAAAATATTTTTTATTATTTCAATAATTGCCGGCCTTTTCACTTTATTTATTGGCTATGCCTTTTTAGCCACCGAACCTGTTGGTAGTTCACTACTAGCCTCAGGTATTGGAGCAATATTTATGGGATCTGTCGGAAATTGGAGATATTTAGGAAATATATTTAGATTTCTTTTACTTGTTATTTCTTTAATCTTTTTAATTTGGATCGCTTTAAGATTGAATAAAGATAAAAGAAAATTTAAATTTTGGAAATAATTTATCCAAGATATCTTATTTTTCCTGGCCTTGGTTCATAAATAGTTCCATCTTCTAAAAGTTTTTTAACTTCATTATTTATTGTTTCAGCAGGAGACTTTAATTCTGAAATTATAGAACTTATTTCAGATCCATTATTCGGTTCTTCCCTCTTCACTATTTCTATAATTTTTTCCTTAATCTCATTTATTTCTTCAGAAGTTTTAGGATCTTTTTTCATAAACTCCAATTCTGTTTTTCTTATTAATAGAAAAATTGGTTCTTTTTTCCTTATTACTTCAGGTGTAAGATATATTTCATTATTCCAGTGTCTTAAAAGTCCAATTAACATTAAAGTATCTCCTTGTTCAAGATTTGAAAAATTATTTATTTCATCTCCAAAAACTTTTGCTTTTATTTGGCCAGATGCGTCATCTAACGTAATTGATCCAAATTTTTTTTCACCTTCTTGAATAAATTTATCAGTTATATTGGCTATCAAATTTATTCTTGAAACTCTGTTTCCTAAAATTTCTACAAATTTTAATTTTTCTTCTTCTAAAGAAGGAGTTCCTTCTAATATTTCCCCTATTTTTAATTTGTATGCAATATGCCTTTTGAATTCTTTTTCTTCCATTATATTTTTTGTATATAACCTCTTTTAGGTTTAAATATTTCTCCAGATTTGCTCAATTGATCTAACGAATCTTCTAAATCCTCTTTCGACATTGAACTACCAATTTCTTTTTCTAATTCTTCAACAGGTATCAATTTTCCTAGTCTTGATTCTAATTTTAATATTGTTTCTTTTAAAATTCTTATTTTTCCCCTTTTCGAACTAGGTATTCCTGTTGTCACTCTATCAATATCAAAAGTTTTTGTTTCTTCATCGTAACCGACTTGCATCATAGAATATTTTAATAAATCTATTGCTCTTTTTGAATCTTCACTTGATACAATATTACTTAGTCTCATTTTTGAACAAGCTTCTGAGAGCCTAATAATTGCTTCAAGCTGTCTTGCAGTTATAGGCATTGGTTTTATGCCGGAGTCAGTATTTATAGATTTGTTTCTTAGAGTCACATAAAAATTTCTTATTTCTTCAATTGCTTCTTCGGACAGTTTAGGTTTAAAGTTTTTCCTCGCATATGAAATGTATTTTCTTAGAAATTCTGGATCTAAAACATCTCTGATTACCTCCATTTTATGTTCTTCCAGTACATGAGTTGCTATTGCTTCATCTTGGATTTTGTTTGGTAAATCTCTCAATATAAATATTACATCAAATCTACTTAATAGCGCAGGAGAGATATCTATTTGTTGAGGGATTGGTGAATGGGGATCAAATCTTCCTAGTTTCGGGTTTCCTGCTGCTAAAACTGTTGTTTCAGCTTTCAATGTCGCTTGAATATTTGCTTTGGATATGGTAACAGTTTGTTGTTCCATTGCTTCATGCATTGTTGATCTATCTTGTTCACTCATTTTTTCTATCTCATCTATGCATACACACCCATTGTTAGATAATACCATTGCTCCTGCTTCAAGAGACCATCCTCTTAGAAATTCATCTTTCACAACAGCAGCAGTTAAACCTGCTCCAGTTGTTGCTTTTCCAGAAACATATCTTCCTTTAGGAGCTATTGTTGAAATAAATTTTAGTGTGACAGATTTGGCAACTCCGGGATCTCCTACTAATAAAATATGGATACTTTCTCTTGCAGCTACTCCATCAGATTTAATTTTTTTTACACCAGAGAATAATTGTAAGAGCAAGGATTCCTTTATTCTTTCAAAACCATAGACGCTAGGAGCTATACTTCTTGAAAGTTTTTCAAAGAATTT
This sequence comes from Candidatus Parvarchaeota archaeon, assembly GCA_004195435.1. Taxonomy (GTDB): domain Archaea; phylum Nanobdellota; class Nanobdellia; order Pacearchaeales; family GW2011-AR1; genus PSPM01. The sequence continues at coordinate 4,530 of PSPM01000007.1, forward strand.
AGGATCTTTTGAAAGTTTTATTATTTTTTTCTCATCTTCTTCTGTAACATGCAAGTCTTCGAATTTTTCTTCCATAGGAATAGTATTATTTGCCTCAATTGCAATATCAAATCTAGTCGATATGGATCCACTTTGTAATGGTACTGGCACCTCTTTTAGGATTCCAAAAACTTTTATTTTACTTCCAGGAGTTGTTCTTTCCTCCATTTTAGGATCAACAAGATCTTCTTTCAGAAAAATATTTATTCTTCTTGGTTGTGCACCGCCTTCTAACATGTCAGGTGATTCTTCAATAACTAATCTTTGAGCATCAACCATTTCTTTAGATAGTAGTTTGAAAAGTCCCTTTCTCCCACAAGAGCATCTAGAAGGTTCTCTAAATTTCTTGTCAATTTGTAATACTGATAGAATAGCTCCACAACTTGGACATTCAAATCTTGCATTAACTACCTGGGGCAATACATCTGATGCTTGTCTAACTATCCCTTCAACAGAGATTAACTGGTCAAGATGTTTAGACCTTATTTTTCTTATTTGTATCTTAGAAGAATTTGGAAGGTCTTTAAATCTTATTCTGCAATTCTTTGTCAGTTCAGTTTCGTTTAGAGAGTTTTCAAGAAGAGCAATGATCTCCTCGGGAGTTTCCACTAATTTTTCAGAAATTATTGGAGAAAATTTCGATAGATCAGAAAAAGATATTTTTATTACTTCATTTTCGTCCCTTAGAGATTCTTTCATCTGTTTTTTATAAGATTCAAAGAAATTTTTACATTCGAATTCTAATTCCTCTTTTTTCATATCCATATAATTCTAATAAGGTTTTTCTTTAAATTGTTTATTGTAATAAGAAGTAAGATTTTATTTCTATTATTACAAAAAGATTATAAAATCATCAGAATCTATAGGGGAACATGATTGAAACAAAGGGGAATATTAAAAAAATAGCAGTTATTGGTGGAGGGACTGGGAGTTATACTGTTCTGAAAGGTTTAAAAAATTATCCAGTTCATTTAAGTGCAATAGTCTCGATGGCTGATGATGGTGGATCTACAGGTAAATTAAGAGACGAATATGGAGTTTTACCTCCAGGAGATATCAGGAGATGCCTAGTCGCCTTATCTGATTCCTCAGACCTTATGAAAAAGTTATTTGAATATAGATTTTCACATGGATCATTAGAAGGACATTCTTTTGGAAATTTATTTCTTACCGCCCTGAAAGAAATCACCAGAGAAGATGGTTTGTCTATCAAGGAAGCGGGAAAAATATTGAAAATTAGGGGAAAGGTTTTGCCAGTCACACTAGGAAATATTAAATTATGTGCAGAACTTGAAGATGGGCAATTAATAATTGGAGAAACAAAAATAGATATCCCTAGACATAATTCAAAATTAAAAATTAAGAAAATTTTTTTATACCCTGAAGTAGATTCAACTAAGGAAGTTTTAGATGTAATTTCCGATGCCGATCTTATAATAATTGGGCCTGGCGATCTTTATACTAGTATAATTCCAAATTTTTTGGTTAGAGGAGTTTCTGAAGCTGTTGCAAATTCAAAGGCAAGAAAAGTTTACATTTGTAATCTAATGACAAAAAATGGAGAAACCAATAATTTTAAGGTGACAGATTTTGTGACTGAATTAGAAAAATATCTCGGAAAAGAAGTTATTGATACAGTCATTTATAATCAAGGAAATTATGATGAGGAATTATTGAATTCTTATGAGTTAGAAAAAGCATATCCTGTCGGAATGGATAAGGAAAATTTTTCTAAATTTGATATGAATTTTATTTCAGGAGATTTGACCAGTGCCCCGGTGTTGATTAGACATGATTCAGAAAAGCTTGCTAAGTTTTTATTAGATGGTAAATTACTCTAGCGAAAATCTCAATATAGCGCCAACTCCTTTGGTTATACTATAGAATTGATCACTTTCTTCAGTTTCGTCTGAAATTAAAATAACTGTTGATCCTATTTCAATTGCTTTTTTTTCATATTCAAAGATTTCTTCTTTAGTCAATTTTTTAGAGAGTAAAAGAGTGTCTATTGCTCCTCTTTCTAGGCCCAAGGACACTTTTTCTATTCCATAAACTGCTTTGCTAGGATTTTTTCCAAGTATGTCAAAGAATTTTTCTATTATCTTTTTTTCTTTTATTATTTCTTGTTCAGAGATCTCTTCAGATGACGCCTCTACTAATAAGTCTAATCCGTGCTCATCTACATATCCTATATCTTTTACTGAAATTATTTTTTCTTTTAGTTTTGTAACTAAGTGCCCCTCTTCTATGAATTCTTCTTTTGTAGGTATTGGGCCACCAATTAAAAACCCTTTAAGTCTCGGCATATCAAAAAATAGCTCTTTCATTTCTTCGGCAACTCTTCTAAAGAATTTTTTTGCTAATCCCTCTGTTATTCTATGGAATCTTTGTGATGATTGACCTCCCGCTCTAATTTTTCCAGGAACTCCAGAACTTAATTTTCTTAGAACTTTTATTCTTTTTCCTTCCAGAAGTCCTATAGTCGCTTCTTGTCTATCTATCGCAAGCAATCCATATATTTCTTCTGTTACAAGCATTTCTCTCAATGGTTCAGTTACAAAAGTTTGATCGCATCTATACATTCTAACTTTTAACGGTTTTGGAGGCTCTATAGCCCATAATCCAATATCTTGAACTCCCTCTTTTTTCGAGATATTTCCAGAATATAATGCAAGACCATTTGCTGGAGTTTTTTTGTAATTTTTTAGTTCTCTGATTATTCTTTCCAGAGAATCAATTACCGCAGATCTTGTTTGTTTTGATTTTATATTTGAAGCAGTGGATTTTTCTGATTCCAATTGTCTCACTACTGCAGATATGTTGAATCCAGTTGGAATCATAACAGAAACCAATTCAGTATGTTTCCCCCTAACTGCTTCTAGTTCTTCTATTTTTTCTTCCAATTCTAGTTTTTTTTTATCTGAAAATTCTTCCATATACGGAGAAAAATCAACTAATTAATAAAGGTTGGGTTTAGTCAAAGGGCATTTCAAATATTTATTCTAAATTATGACAATTTTTTAGATCTTTTTCGTAGATTTGGAGTTCTTTCGGAATTTTGATATCTTTTATTGGAGCCCTAAGGGAAATATTTTTTTCTTTTTTTCTTTTCCAAATTTCCTTATTAAAATTAGTTATTTTATCGATTAATTCTAATTTTTCGTTTGTTTTTTTCGTATTTGGAAATTCAGTTATTTTATATTTTAAAGAGTTTGAGATCACTGTAGTAATTTGAGGTATAATTGGATTGATTAAGATTAGAAATCTTTCCATTAGAAAATGTAATGTATAATGTGCAGAATGCATTTCTTCTATTGTAAATTTTTCTTCTTCATTATATGCTCTATTTTTAATTAACTCTATATAATGAGATGCAAAAATTTCCCATAAAAAGTATCTTAATTTTAATGCTGGATGATGAAAATCATATTTATCATAATTTTTTTCATAATTTATCTAATTTTGTTAATTTTACTTTATCAGGCCTTTTAAATTGAGAAATAAATTTTGATACATTTAACATTTTATTTAGTGTTTTTATTTCCCCCCTTATTCTTTCTTTGGAACAAGAAATATCTTGTTTTGATAAATCTCCCTCAATTGCTGACCAAATTCTTAGAGCTTCAGCGCCCTCTTCTTCAATTATTTTTTTCGGATCAATTATATTTCCAAGAGATTTAGACATTTTTCTTCCTTTATTATCAAGTATATGCTGATTTATCCACACATCTTTGAAAACAGGTTTCTTTGTTTCATAATATCCTCTTAATATTGTATAATATAACCAGGTCCTAATTATTTCCTTTCCTTGAGGCCTTAGAATTTTATTACATTTAATTCAGAGAGGGATGAATCAAACCAAGTATCAAAGACTCTTGTTTCTCCAATCCATTTTTTATTTTTGAAATTAGATATTTTTCCCATTAATTTTCCGTTTAGGTAAACATCTGCTTTTTTTGGAACCGGTTCTTTCCATGGTTGATGGTAAGATCCTTTTTCTGGAATTACTAAATATTCATCTGATCTCCATAAGGGGATTGGGGTTGCATAAAATCTTCTCCTAGAAATTGGCCAGTCTATTGCTACAGAGTCCATCCATCTTTCTAATATTTTTTTAGATTCTTTAGGATAGAAATTTATTTTGTTAATAATAGGTTTTAATTTTTCTACAAAATCTATTTGTTTTAAATAAAATTCAGGCATTTCTATAAATTCTATTTCAGCTCCCGACCTTTCAGAAATTGGAGTTCTATGAAATATTTTTTCTTGTTTATCTATTAAATTTATTTTTTTTAACTCTTCAATTATTTTTTCTCTTGCTTCCTTAACTTTTAATCCCTTTAGAAAAGAAGCTTTTTCGTTCATTCTACCTTCTTTATTTATAGCAATTTTAGGTTTTAATCCCATTTCTCTAAAGAATTGAATGTCTGTTAAATCTCCAGCTGAGCACATCATAACAAGTCCAGTTCCTTTTTCTATTTGTGCAAAAGGATGTTCTCTTATGGGCACTTCTTTTCCAAACATAGGAGTTATCGCAGTTTTCCCATCTAGGTGAGAGTATCTTTTATCTTCGGGATTAAAAATTACCATTCCACATGTACAAATTAATTCTGGCCGCGTTGTTCCAATTATTATCTCTTCACCAGTTTCTTTTACTTTCCATTTAACATTATTAAATATTGATGAAATTTCCTTGTATTCTATTTCTGAATCAGCAACAGTTGTTTGCAGTTTAGTATCCCAATTATTTACTCTTGAATCCTCGTATATCATTTCTTTCTTGAATAAATCTATGAAAGTATCTTGAGTTAATTTTCTATATTCAGGTGAATCTGTTTCATAAATATCTCCTATCAAAAGAATCAATTGATTCTTCAGAAGATTCTGATAAAAGTTTTTCACAATATTCAATGAATTTTTCTTTTCCTATTTTAAATGGAGAAACTTTAAATTTTTTTTCTGCTCCCATTTCTATTGGAAGCCCATTTCTATCTAAACCTAATGGAAATAATACTTCAAAATTTTTCATTCTCTTATAACGGGCAAAAAAATCCATGTAACAATAAGTTATTGCGTGACCCATGTGAATTGGAGCATTAATATATGGTGGAGGAGTATCTATGGAATAAATTAGTTTATTAGTTTTTTCATTAAACTTATTTTCATTAGAATTTTTCCATTTAGTTGTAAGATATTTCTCTATTTCTAAATTCCAATTTTTAATTTTTTTTATATCTAAGTTCATTATTTCTTTAAGAAGGAAGATATTTTAAAGATTTGCAAGAGATTTTTTTTAAAATAAGATTTTTAAGCACCTTTAGATTATATATTTCATGAGAAATGAAGAAAATTTCATAAATGTTTTCAAAAAGGCTGAGAAAAAATATGGAAAATATGGGAAAAGGCTTGCTGGCGAGAGCTGGGGCCCTGCGTGGAAGACGTTAGTGGCTACGATTATGTCTGCACAGTCTAGAGATGAAACAACGATTCCGATTGCTGAGAATTTGTTTAAGAAGTATTCTTCATTGGATAAATTGGCAAACGCTAAATTTAGTGATGTGTTGAAAATTTTGAAAAGTATGAATTATAATAAGACTAAAGCGAAGCATGTAATTATGGCAGCTAAATTTATTCGTGATGATTTTAAGGGAAAAGTTCCGGCAGATATTGATGAATTGGTGAAAATTCCAGGAGTTGGTAGGAAAACTGCCAATTTGGTTTTGGGAGAGGTTTTTAAGAAAGATGCAATTTGTGTTGATACTCATGTTCATAGAATTTCTAATGTTTTCGGTTTTGTGAAAACAAATAATCCAAATAAAACTGAAATGGAACTAAGGATGTTAGTTCCTAAAAAATATTGGAAAAAAATAAATAGAATTTTTGTTTTATGGGGAAAGGATGTTCCAGGAAGAGACAAGGAGAGATTGTTAACTGAATTGGAATAAACTGATTAAACAATAAATTTTTATAGTGTATATTTGTTAGAAGCATATGGTAGAAAACAAAGTCCAAATGCCTGGTGTTTTTGGCGGTTTAATGAGATATGATTCTGAGTTTGAAAGCAAATTTATGTTTTCTCCAACATCAGTCATGGGTTTTATTGTAGCTCTAATTTTATTTGTAATTGCGATTAAAATTTTCTTTCCGTTGTGATTCTTGGATTTTATAAATAAGTTTTTTATTGGATAAAGGAATTCTTGAAATTTTGGCTTTATCGAATATATACCTATTTTAATATTGATAATTGTGTAGAAAACTATTTAAAATGAAGGGTATGGGAACTGTTATGATTCCAGGATTAGGGGGCATAAACCCAAAAAAAATGCAAGCAATGATGAAGCAAATGGGTATAAAGCAAGATGAAATTGAAGCAGAAAGAGTTATTATTGAAAAATCTGATGGAAAAATTATAATAGATAATCCAAATGTTCAAAAAATTGTAATGCAAGGACAAGAAAGTTGGCAAATAACCGGAAATTCTACAGAAGAGGATAATTCTGAAAAAGATATTGATTTAATTGTCAAAAAAACAGGAAAATCAGAGGGAGATGCAAAAAAAGCTTTAGAAGAAACAGGAGATATAGCAGAAGCTATATTAAAATTAAGTTCTTTATAAGTTAGAAAGGTATAAATACTAATTTGATGTTTAGGAACATACTTCTAAGTTTTGCTGAGAAGATTATTACGAATGGATGAGATTATTAAGGAAAAAATTAGCGCAGATCACCTATATTATGTGAGTCTAAAATATACAAAAACTTGTGATGTTATTATTAATTTACTTTTGAGATGGAAAATAATGATTGATCTAGGGATTGAAAAATTAATAGACAGTGCAAAAAAGAAAAAGAAATGGAAATCAATTCCAGATGCCCCAAGAGCAAAATTAATTCAATTAAAAAAAATTTATTCTGCTGATCCTTTAATTATGGAAGTTTTAAAATTGTATGAACTTTTTCGAGATATAGAAAAATTAGATAAGGTTAGAGAAAATGAGTTTAGAAAGGGAGTAAATTTAAAAGTAGACCAGAAGGGAGAGATAATTGATATCAATTTAGAAAAACTAAAAGAATATTCTGAAATTTTAGAAAGATTTATAAGTTCTTTAAAATAAGTTCATTCTATGAATAGTTTTCTAAGCTATTTAATATTTTCAAATGAAACTAATCACTATAACCTCTGGAAAAGGTGGAGTCGGTAAAACTACTACTGCCATTAATTTAGGTGCCGCTTTGAATTTTTTTGAAAAAGAAGTTATTATTTTAGATGCCAATCTTACAACTCCCAATATTGGATTACATTTAGGAGCTCCAATAGTTCCAGTAAACTTAAATCACGTTTTAATTGAAAAAGCTAAAATTTCTGATGCCATTTATGAGCATGAATCGGGAACAAAAATAATTCCTAGTTCTTTATCTGTAAAAGAACTTAAAAGATTAAATTATTCCAAATTAAAAGAAGTTGGTGCCAAGTTAAAAAAAATGGCAGATTATGTAATTTTTGATTCTGCTGCCGGATTGGGAGAAGAAGCTAAAGCAGCTATAGAAGCAGCTGATGAATTAATTTTAGTTACAAATCCAGAAATTCCTGCAGTTACAGATGCTTTGAAAACTATAAAATTTGCAGAAAATTTAGGAAAAGAAGTAAGAGGAGTTATAATCACTAGAGTTAGAAATTCAAAAAATGAAATGTCTCCTAATAATATAAGAGATATGTTAGAAACTCCTTTAATCGGAATAGTTCCCGAAGATAAAAATGTACAATCTTCAGTTAGACATAAGGATGCTTTAGTTCATGTGTACCCTTATTCAAAAGCTTCTAGGGCCTATAAAAGAATTGCTGCCAGATTAGCTGATATAGATTATAAAGAACCTGGTTTGTTAAAAAGATTATTTGGTAGGAATTGACTAATTTTGCTTCTAATTTTTATTGTTATCTTTTTATCCATGTTTTTTGAATAATATTTCCGGTTTTTTAATTTTTGATTCTTTTATAGGAGATTGTAAATCTTTTATTGCTAGTTTAAAATTAAATGTTTTTGCAATTTTTTTCGACGTTTCTGGAATAAAAGGACTTAAGAGTATTGCAGAATCTTTGATCGCATTTACTAATTCATAAATTACTTTCTTATCTTTAGTTTCCCAAGGTTTTTTATGTTGGATGTATTCATTTGTTTCATCTACAAATGCAAATATCTCATTTAATGCTTTGTCTAATTCCAGATTTTCCATTAATTTAGACACTTTGTCGTAAACAGATTTTGATTTCAGAGAAGAATTATTTTTTTCTACTCCATATTTTTCAGCTAATGTTGAGACTCTCGATACCAAGTTTCCTATTTTATTTGCCAGTTCATTATTATGCCTTTCAATTAATGCTTTTTCATCAAAATCTCCATCGTCTCCTGAAGCAAAAGGAAATTGTCTCAGAACAAAATATCTTACTGTATCTGATCCGTATTTTTCAACTAAAGTTATTGGAGATATTGAGTTGCCAAGCGATTTTGATATTTTTTGTCCGTTGAAAGTTAAAAAACCATGATTGAATGTTTTAATTGGTAAATCAATTTCTGCCGATTTAAGCATTGCTGGCCAATATACAGTATGAAACCAAGTATTATCTTTTCCTAATAAATGAATGTCTGCTGGCCAGAATTTATTTAGTTCTTTTGACGATCTAGTAGCAGTGTAGTAATTAATTAAAGCATCAAACCATACATAAGTTACATGTTTTTTATCTAGTGGAAATGGAATCCCCCAATCAATTTTAGTTCTAGAAATGCTAAAATCTCTGAGCCCTTCTTTAACACGATTTATTACTTCGTTTCTTCTTTCTTTTGGGAGAATAAAATCTGGATTTTTCTTATACAAACCTAAGAGGAATTTTTGATATTTACTAAGTTTGAAAAAATAGGATTCTTCTTTTAATTTTTCTAATTCTTTTTTATGAATTGGGCATTTTAATTCTTCAGCTTCTTTTTCAGTATAATATGCTTCGCAACCGGTACAGTAATATCCTTCATATTCTCCTTTGTAAATATCTCCTTTTTCATAACATTTTTTTATGAAATTTTCTACTATCTTTTTATGATCTTTATCAGTTGTTCTGATAAATCTATCATAATCTATGTTTAGTTTTTCCCAAGCTTCTTTGAATTTTTTTGATGTTTCATCAACAAATTCTTTCGGAGTTTTTCCCCTTTTTTTAGCTGATTCGGAAACTTTTTTCCCGTGTTCATCAGTTCCGGTTAGAAAGAAAACTTTTTTCCCATTCAATTTGTTCCATCTGGATAAAGCATCTGCTACGATTTTCTGGTATGCGTGACCTATATGTGGTTCGGCATTGACATAGTCTATTGCAGTTGTTACATAAAATGTTTCTTTCTTCATATTCGAAAAAGATTTAGAAGATATAAAAAACTACCGAAGATTAAGTTTATTAATGAATTATTTTATGAATTCTTATGAAATACTTTAAAGAGATAATGCTTTTAGCTATTTTGTTTGAAGTGATTTTTGTTGGATTCATGATGCAATCATCTTTGTCTTCAGACGGAGTTTGCATTCTGAACGATTCTCTAACATGTGATCAAGTTCAATTTTCTAAATATGGTGAAATTTTTGGAATTTCCATAACAAATTTAGGATTTTTCGCATTTTTATTATTATTATTTGCAGGAGTTTATACTTTTTATTTTGATAAAAAATTTTATCCTTCTTTTAATCTCATGATAACTCTTGGATGTTTTTTTGCAATTTATTTCATAATATTACAAGTGATTATTTTGAAAAAAATATGTTCTAATTGTTTTATTGTCGATTTTATGATGATTTTTATTTTTATTTTGAATAGGTTTTATAGAAGGAATTAAATAACCTACTATACTCCAAATAAAATGAAAAAAAGAGATTTTTTGATAGGGATTTTTACAGGTATTGTTATAGTGCTTGTTTTAGGATTAGCCATGCAAAATTTTTTTTCAAAAGATATCGGACAGAGCCCTTCAAAAGGAAGTAGCTCTAAAGGAGGGATAGTTGGTGGCGGGGCCGGGGGACATGATACTAATTTGTCCCAAGTCTGGCAGGATGCTGAACAT
>PSPM01000008.1 GCA_004195435.1 Candidatus Parvarchaeota archaeon
TATAATAATAAATCTTTTAAAAGAAAATATAAAAAAACTAGAAAAACATTCTTTTTTAAAGATTTCCTTTTTTCCATAGGAAACAAAGGGGAGACACATACATTCTAAAATCTACAAAAAATCTACAAAATATTTATATACTAATTTTCTTTATTTCAAGGATGCCTATAGAAAAAAAACCTTTAAGAGATGTTGTAGGGAGATTGGTAGTTACAAAAGAAGGTAAAAGATTAGGGGTTGTAAAAGATATTTCTTTTGAAACTAGAACTGGAGAATTAATACAATTACTTGTAAAAGATCCTACTGCATATACAAAAGGATTAAGTTTAGAAACAAATCAAGATAGGGAATCAATCATACCTTATAATTCAATAATTGCTATAGGTGATTTTGAATGAAAAACAATAATCTTTAAAAACTAAATTTAAATAATAATCAAATGAATGTAATAGGTTTCAATTTTACAAGAATCTCTGCAAATAAAGAGAATAAAAAAGATAAGCTTGAAAAAATAAATTCAAATTTGGAATTTACAAATATAGCTAAAGAATCAATAGATATGTTAAAAGAGGCACATGTAGCAAAAATTGATTTCAAATACAACATTGATTATCAACCAACTTTAGCAGCAATAGATATGGAAGGAGTAATATTAATAAAATCAGAAGAAAAAGAAGTAGATAATCTTATTAAAACATGGAAAAAAAATAAAATGGAAGATGAAGTAAAAATTCCTTTATTCAATTTAATTCTTAAAAAATGCTCTATAAAAGCACTCCAATTAGAAGAAGAATTAAATCTTCCACAACATATACAATTACCAAAATTACAAAAAAAGATTGAATAATTATTTCAAATTTTCTAATTTTCCAAAATCTAAAACAGTCAGTTCATCACTTACTATTTTCACATTAAATTTTTCTAAATTAAAATTGAATCCATATCCTAAATCATTTTCTCTAGGATCACTTCCTTGATTGTATTCAAAAAAGCTAGGAACTAAAACAACCTTCATTTTATTAAATTCACCTTCTAAGAAACATTTATATTTTTCAATTTTAATTCCTTCACTTATTTTAACAGCGGGATGTCCATGGCCTAAAATCCAAGATTTAACCTTTCTATCATAGATCTCTTCGAAGCCACGATGTCCATGCAAAAAACAATATTTTCCAAAAATAAAATAATCATGAATCTCTAAATCTCTTTTAGCAACTACAGGTCCTAAAATCTTATCATGATTCCCCTTAATAATTATAAGAGCTCCATTTTTATTTAATTTAGAATTCAAGTAATCAATTAAATCAAGAATTTCTTTCCATTCTTGCCCAACAATCTTACCAAAACTATGCTTAACATCCCCTAATAAAACTATTTTATTAACTTTTCCAACCTTCTCAAAAATTTTACTCAATTCAAATAATATTTCTTCAAACATTTTCCGACCAACAAGAATTCCAGATTGATTCAAAACTTCTTCAAAACCAAGATGTAAATCCCCGATTACTAATATTTTTTCAGAATTTTCCACAACAAGCAAACATTTTCCAATATATTTTATCAATTCTTTTCAAAAAGGAAACTCTATCTTCAATCTTAATTAAATCCACCCTTCCCTGAATAAGCAAATTAAGTCCGAAAGGACTAGCAATAGGTAAGTTCACGTTCTTTATTTTTATTTTATTTTTTTCAATCAATTCTAAAATTTTTTTAGCATTTTCAATATCCATCATATCTTCAAAAACTTCCCTTCTAGCTTCTTTTAACAAAGGAAATTCATTACTTATTTTTTTTACAGCACTATATAGAATACTGGAATAAACCTGTTGTTTACCTGCACTTTTTTCTAACCCTTTATAATTTCTAAGAATCATTAAGCTCCTCCCAGCACAATGCCTAAATCTACGTTTTAAAATTTCAGTTTTTTCAATAGCCTCTTTCAAAATAGTATCAATATCTTTAGATTTAACAAACTTCAAGATCTTATTAACATCTAAACTCGCCCCAGAGAGATAAAAACCATTATCATTTATCCCAATTTGAATATCTCTAACTTTCAAACGAGCAGCAGCGTATCCATAAGCTCTTGACAAGACATCGTTGACTCTTCTACCAAAAAGAGTATGGAAAACAAGGTATTCTTTTTCTTCTTTAAACTTTTCAATAACAATTGTACTCAAATCGGGAATCTCAGAAAATTTATGTTGTTCATAAAAATAATTATATATTTCTTTAGCAATTTTATCATTACAATAGACATATTCTTTAATAAAATCAGTACATTTTTTTTTATCTTCAATTTTTTCCTTAACTAATTTCCTAAATTTTCCAATATCCCTGGCAACATCAAAATTAAGGGGCAACATTTCAGAAAACCAAGAGGGAATTGTTACTTTTTGTGAGACGTTAGATTTAACATAAGCTTTCATTCCACGACTATAAAGAAATTCATATTTTTGACCTCCCAAAACAAAAACATCCCCTCTCTTCATTTTTTCAAGAAAAGATTCATCTATCTTGCCAATTACAGACCCCTTCATTTCTACGGGAGAAGAAATTACTACACTAATAAAACTTTCTGAAGGAATAGTTCCAATATTAGTCATATAAATTACCCTTGCTAATTTTCCTCTCTTCCCTATTTGACCAGTTTCTTTATCATACCAAATTTTTGCATAAACATGTCTATGTTCAAGAGAGTATTCCCCTGAAAGATAACTAATAATTTCAAAAAAATCATTTTTAGTAAGTTTTTCATAACAATAACTTTTTCTAATAACTTTTAACATATTATCTATATTCCAAATTTTAGTTATAGCCATGCCATAAATTTGTTGAGATAAAACATCAAGAGCATTTTTAGGAAATTCAACTTTATCAATACGTTTTTCAATCATATTTTTCATCAAAATACTACACTCTACCAGATCATCTCTATCTAACACAATAAACTCCCCTTTAGGATTATCATGGAGTTTATGCCCTGCCCGACCAATTCTTTGCAAAGCTCTACTAACACTTTTAGGAGATTTCAATAAAATAACAATATCTATACTACCGATATCTAGTCCAAGTTCAAGACTAGTAGAACTAACAACTACTTTCAAGTCCCCTTTCCTTAATCTTTCTTCTATAATAAATCTCTGATCTTTACTCATTGAACTATGGTGTGCTCCAATCAAACCCTCATATTTTCCTGGATAATGCATATCTAAATAATGGATTATTCTTTCAGTAGCTGCACGAGTATTAGTGAAAATAAGAGTCGTCCTATGTTTCTCAATAATTTTATCTAGCTTAGAATAAAGGTCCTTCTGACTATCAAGAGTTTCAGTTTCAAGGATATCTTTTCCAGGGAAATCCAAATTAATCTCTATTTTTTTATTAAGCCTCACATTAGCAATCAAACAATCTCTTTCAGAACCAACAAGAAATTTAGCAACTTCTTCCAGTGGAGAGATTGTAGCGCTCAACCCAATTCTAACAGGCTCAATTAAACTAAGTTCTGCAAGCCTTTCCAAGGTAAGGCTAAGATAAGTGCCCCTCTTGTTAGTCATGGCGTGGATTTCATCAACAATAATAAATTCTAACGAATTAAAATTTTCTCCAAACTTAGGACTTGTCAAAACAATAGCCAAACTTTCAGGAGTTGTTACAAATATATGTGGTACATTTTTAGCCATTTTAGCTCTTTCACTAGGAGAGGTGTCTCCAGTCCTTAATCCAACTTTAATTTTCTGCATTTCCAATCCTTTTTTTTCAGCAAGAGCATATATTTCAGATAAGGGCTCTTCAAGATTAACAAAAATATCGTTGCTCAAGGCTTTAAGAGGGCTAGTATAAACTGCGTAAATTTTATCTTCCAATTCATTTTTCAAGGCAAGCCCAACAAGATAGTTGATAATTCCTAAAAAAGCAGTAAGGGTTTTCGTCCCACCAGTAGGAGCACTTATCAGTATATTTTTCCGATCATAAATTGTTTTCACCCCATAAAGTTGAGTTTTAGAAAAATCTTCAAACTTCTGAAAAAACCATTCCTGAACTAACGGAATTAACATTTCTTTCAATACTCCAGAAGAGTGCGAATCCTTCATAAATTCAATAGACATAGAAAATCCCCGAGAAATTAATTTAAAAGTGTATGGGTAATTATATAAATTCTCTGAATTAAATATTTTCATGCCTTTAATTTCTAAAGAAAAAAAAGAAAGAATTTCAGAACAAATTTTAGAGTATTTATTTTCAATTTCTCCAAGGGCAGAATTTACTTCTAGAATTTCTAAAGAAATAGCTCGTGATGAAGAATTTACAAAAAAACTTTTGGGGAATTTAAGTAAAAAAGGGATATTGACAAAAATAAAGAAAAATAAAAACGGAGTAAATTATTCAAGAAGGGAGAGGTGGAGATTATCTGAAAAAACTTACCAAATTTACAGAAAACATCAGCATAATAATCTTTAAATTTCTCCCACTCCAAGATATAAGATGGATTACTTAAAAGAAGCATTTTCAAAAATAAAAGAAGACATAGAACATCTAAGATCAGAAATAAAAGAGATTAAACGAACTTTACAAATAAACCCAACAAACCAACAAATAAACCCAACAAACCAACAAATAAACCCAACAAAAGAAGATTTTCCAACACATAATTCACTTCCAGAGGCTCTAAAAAGGCCAAATCTTGATATTTCCATAGGAAATGAAGGGGTTCCAACAAACCAACAAACAAACCAACAAACAAACCAACAAACAGCAAAAGAGGGAGAAACAGACAAAATAAGCCAGATCAGAAGAGTTTCAGAAATAATTGACTCCCTAGACTCATTAAAAAAAGAAATACGTTCAAAATTTAAAAAATTAACTAATCAGGAAATGAAAGTATTCACTTCAATTTACCAATTAGGAGAAAAAGGATTTCTCGTCGACTATTCCCTATTGGCCCAAAATACTTCCCTATCAGAAATATCTATAAGAGATTATGTTAGGAAAATCATTAATAAAGGGATTCCTTTAGACAAAAAGAAACAAGATAACAAGAAAATAATTCTCACAATTCCTCAAAATTTAAAGAAAATAGCGACGATAAACACAATTATATCTCTTAGAGAATTATAATATTCGGTTAAACGAATAACTAAGCCACTGGCTATAAAATTTCATTACAACTTCTTCAAAAAGATTGCACGTTTTCTGACAATCTTCTCTCACTTTCAGATATCTCTTCAAGGAAATCTTCTAATTTTCAAAGCTCACTAATTAGATAACCTCTTTCTTTCTAAAAATCCTCACTTTTAAACTAACTTTCATCATTTTCCCCCTTTTTTTTAGAATTTTTCTTAGAACTAACTCTCACTTTTGCGTATTTTGCAAGTTTTTCTTTAATTTCTGCCCCTACATACACTCTTTTTTTACCGTTTTGCTCAACTTGCTCCTTTATCAAACCCTCACTTTTCTGTTTTATGGCATTTATTTGACCCCTAACCGTAGATCTCTCTTTTCCTAAAAGTCTTGCAAGATCTTCATAACTCAGTTTCATGCCTTCCTCAGCATTCATTAAAGTAAAAATGAGCAATCTTTCATTGGATGATAAACCTTGCAAGTTTTCATAAAAATTAGCTGTTTGGACAGCTGTTTGGACAGGTTTTCCAACAGCTTGAACAGCTGTTTGTCTGTTTAAAACAGGCATCTTTTTGGACAGCTGTTTGTTTTCACCAGAAAATTTACTAAAAGAAATAGCTTCTTTAACCCCTCCAAGATCATCCTTTATCGAAGATAAATCTCTTTTCAATTCACCAATAGTATCAAGAATTAGTTTATCTTTCTCATCAAGGTGTTTAATCCATTTAGCAACACCTTCAATGTCTTGTTTAACAGCTTCAAAACTCTTTTTAGTTTCTTCTTCTATTTCTTTCCTCTTTTTTCCAAAAATCCAATCAAACATATGTCTTTTTAGAGCTCCTATTATATAAATATTACGTTTTCAATTGCAATTCCAAGCCATTTTTCAAACAACTTAAACACCCTTTAAACACCCCTCGATATTTTTAAACAGCTGTCCAAACATCTTAAACAGCTGTCCAAACATCTTAAACGCAGCCCAAGTAGTCTAATTCTATAGTGTCTTAAAAAAAAAGAGAACTGGGTTCCCTAAAAAAGGCAGCTAAATAAATCACTCTAAGTTGGAAGGCTCTAAATTAAAAAATTTTCGCTAAACTGCAAAAAACACTATTTTTCATAATTGCCAATTATAAAAGCATTTATATATTTCAAATACAAATTAAAAATATAATCGGTCTGAAAGAAGGTGAAAGGAGGTTAATAATATGAAAAAACTAACAAACTGGATCATAACAATTATAGGAGTACTATTATTGCTCGCAGCAGGAGATTGGGGGGCAGGCATAACTGCTTACAACGATTGGCTAATCGCAATTGGAGTGCTGGTGATCGGAATCACTAGGCTATCAAATAAATAAGGATTCCAAATAATATTTTATTTTATTTTACTTTATTTTCACGTTTTTTATACACGCTAAAACTTTTGAGTTTTGACAGAAAGTTTTAGAATAGATTTAAAGCGAATTTTTACTAAACAATAATATATTGCTTTAATAAATGTGAGGCGCGAAGCGCCGAACGCGCTCGACACTTCCACAAAACCTTAAAAACTTCCCCTTCTTCCAATAAAAATGTCAAGAAAAATAAAGTCCGAGTTCAAAAAATACGTTGCAACAGCAATTATTGCAGCATTCGGGTTCCTTATAGCTCTTGCTTGGAGAGATTTAATAACAAAATTAGTCGAAAACTTCACCAAAACAGAACTTTTAGAAACTTATCCTTATATAGCTGAGCTTTATTCCACTATAATTGTAACTGTAATAGGGGTTCTAGCTATTTTCCTTATTTCAAAATGGGTCCAAAGTTCAGAAAGCAATTAAGCTAAATCAATTAAGACAAGCAGTTCGATAACAATTACTGGCAGAAAGTTATGGGGCAGATTCAGTTACTAACCATGTTTTTCTTGACAAAGTTTACGCAGTCTCTGATCTCGGATAATCTATAATCTAACTATCCAAACCAAGAAATTAAATTAATTTCCCACCAATACACGCGAGTTCGCACAAGATACATTAACCGCCCTTTTTACCCCATTAACACGAACTTTTGCCCATTTAGTCAAAATTCATAGGAAAAACAGCCCTAATTCAATGATTTTTTTCAACTTCTTCTAACTCTTTTCCAGTTTCTGGAAAAAGCTTCCAATTAACATTTCGAGCTACAATTCCACATTGACAGTATCCGTAAATTTTGCCTTCAATACAATGCTCACAATCAGTTTCGATCTGCCCATTACAATGCGGACAAGTTGCTAGTACTCTCAGCTCTCAAAAAATAATCAAAGATATTTAAAAATTTCCTATGCTAAAAACTTTTAGCAAAGCCTAAAAGTTTTAGAATAGATTAAAACGAACTTCTGGAATTCAACAATTTAAAAAAAGAATCTTTTTAAGTGCAGAAACTAACTAATTATATGGAAAATAATTCAAAAGGATATTTAGTTCTAATTTTCATCTCAATAGTTTTTCTTATCTTTTCAATAACGATCTATATAAAAAATTCACCAATCTCAAAATCAACTTCTCCAGCAGAAATTAATGAAGAAATTTGTAAAACATTATCTTTCGAAAACGATAATTCAATAAATATAGTCTTTCTATCTTCAGAAGAAAAAGCTTTGAAATATAAGGATTTTTTTCTAAAAACAGAACCTTTCTCAGAGCACAAAAACAGCTTTAATTTTTACCTATACGAGATTGACCCCGAATGCGAGACCTACAAAGGTATAGCGCTTTATTGCGCAAATAAAAAAAATATTTTATACGCCTCAAATTGCCCAAATGATTTAACGATAGCAATACCTGAAGGAGCAGCCTATAACTTAAGAAGTTCTGCAGATGGGACTTTTTCAAGCATTAATCCTTCACATCCTCTGACAGTATTGACTCATGAAATTGGGCACGCATTAGGAAATTTAGCTGAAGAGTATTTTCCAGCATCTTTAGCAAGAGGATCAAAAAATTGCAAAACAAAATGTGAAAAATTCGAAGGAAAAGAGGATAGTTGCAACTTAGGATGCTCCCGGGAAAATTATTTGCGTTCAATAAACAACGGAGTAATGAGGACATTACAGAATAACAATTATGGAAATTACAATAAACTATTGTTAGAGGAAATAATAAAAAGGGAAGGTTCGCAGATCACAGGGAAAGCAATAAGGGGCGTTAATAATAAGCCAGATTCTTTCTTTTATTTTTTAGAAATAGCTGGTGGGGAAATAAGCAGCGCAGAAAAAGTTCAAGGGTATGCTTCAACAAAAGATTTCAAAGTAGGAGTGGATGGTTATAAACTTTCTTCAAAAGAAACAGAAATATTTTCAAAATCCGAAAACAATCTCCAAATATTTACTGACGGCTTACTACCGGGCGATACACTAATGGGGGAAATTTATACTCCAGAGTCATATTATTTAACTGTGCCAGCCACACAAGCAACAGAATTAAAGGTAATAGAAAATAATAAGGTTACAGATACAATGGAACTTCAAAATATAGGTTATGGGGCGTGTGAAATATAATGAAAAATAAAAGAGGGCTCTCAGATATAATAGCAGTGAGTTTAATAATTTTGGTAAGTGTAACTGCTACAACTTTTCTTTTTATGACTTTAAATGAAGCAACACTTCAATTAGAACCTGTGGCAAATTGCGCCTTACTCTCATTAGAAGTTCCAAAATTATTAACAATAAAAGAAGCTTGCCTTTTAGGAAATGAAGAATCTTTATCTGTCACGCTAGAAAGATCCCACACTAGTTCTGATTTCTCAACTATCGGATTCTCAATCTCAGGAAGTGAAACTTCTGCAGAATTTATCTGCGGAAGCGCATGCGGGAATTGTCCAATTCCATCTCCAGGAACTTTAGAGAATTATAATCTAGATTTAGATTCAGGAATTAATCCAGAATTTATTACAATCTCGGTAGACGGGTGCACAATTGATTCTAAAAATAATTTTCTCCCTTGTCAATAATAGTGGCTCACTAATTTAGATAAAATTTAAATATTGGGAAAATTTTAAATTACAAAGAGGGAAATGGAAGAAATTCAAAAATTAAAAACTGAATTAAAGTTAAGGGGATTTTCCCCTTTTACAATTAGAAATTATTCTTTTTTTGTCGAAAAATTCTTAGAAAAAACAAACAAAAAATCAGAAGATTTAAGCACCGAAGATGCTAAAAATTATCTTGCCGGACTCTTCGATACAAAATCAAAAAATACAATAATGCTAGCAGCGGCCTCTTTAAAATTCTTTTATTCAGAGATTTTAGAGAAGGAAGTAGCGAAGATAAGAATCCCAAAGAAGGATCAAATTTTGCCAGAAGTATTATCAAAAAAAGAAATAAAAAAATTAATTGATTCAGCACAAACTCAGGACTGAGAGTCTCAGAGATAGTTTCCTTAAAGCCAACAGATTTAAATTTTGAAGAAAATTTAGGATGGGTTAGAAAGGGAAAAGGTTCAAAAGATAGAAGATTTATCTTTTCAAAGACTCTTTCTACAGAGTTAAAAAATTATTTATTAAAAAAGAAAGACTTCCAATATATTTTTTCCAAAGAAAAACCACTTACTACTAGAAATATACAAAAAATTGTTAAAAAAGTAGCTATAAAATCTGGAATAAGTAAAAAAGTAACCCCTCATACCCTAAGACATAGTTTCGCAACTCATCTTTTGGAAGATGGGACGGATATTAGAACAATTCAAACACTTCTTGGTCACGCGTCTATAAATACTAC
>PSPM01000009.1 GCA_004195435.1 Candidatus Parvarchaeota archaeon
CCAAATCATAAGTTCCAGCAAATAATTTTTTTCTTTCATTTGCATCCAACTTAACTGAAAATGATTTCCCTTCATCAGCAGCAAGATTAATAGTTTCAGAAAACTCAAAGAAAACACTTTCCATTTTAATTTCTAGATTTTCAAAATCGTAATTTTCTAAATTTTTTATAGAAAACTCGAAAAATTCGCTGGTACTATTAATATAACCAAAATCAAAAAAGAAAGCATCTTCCAAATCAATAATTTTTATTTTTAATTTGCCATTATAATAGCCTGTTTCTAAACCTCTTATTTCATAATCAAATACAAAATATCCCCTAATTTCCTCAAGAATTTTCTTTTGTGGGGAAATACTTATCTCAAGGTTTTTAGTTTGACCATTTTTTATCAAGAATCTATCTTTTGGTTCAATAACAACTCCTACAAGGGAATAAATTTCAAAGTTATCATCTTTTCCGTTATTATTGGTTATATCAAGAGTCATTTTAGCAGGAGAGTCTAATCCGATAATATTTAAAATTTCATTTTCAGTAACTACTACCTCTAATTCTGTAGCAGAAACTAATGAAATCAAACTAAACATCACGAATAGGGAAAATAACAATCTTTTCATCAAGAAAAATCCCAGAAATTATATATAAAGATATATGTGATAAAATAAAAGAATTATCTTTTAGCAGTCAATTCTAGAAAAGATTTCATTTCTTCCTTAAAACCTTTCACAATATTTTCAACTTTTTCTTCCATTTCCTCAGTTCTTCCAGGGATTACATATTTATGATAAATTTCCTTAAAAAATTTATGAATTGCTGAACCTTCCCATTTACCACTATAATCTTTTTCTAGAACTCCTTTAATGTCGATCTTAAAATCGGCAAATTTATTCATTCTAACCTTTTTTCCATCAATCTCTCCCTCAACATCAGACATACCAATTATTTTCCATCTAACAGCAATTGAAGATTTAAAATAATCAGTTAATTTTTTAGAGCAAGACCAGACAATATCTATATCTTTTCCATTTCCAGAAACTTTCTCAGAGTAAGTATTCTCAGTTATGGAATAGTCCTCCTCTGAAAGCAAGTCATGAGCATGATTATAAGCTTCTTTAAAATTACCAACTCCTGAAAATTTTACATTTTCTTTAATAACTGTATCTTTTTCCACCATTTAAATAAAAATACAGAATATTCTATATAAAGTTTTGTAATTAATCCAGATCATACCTACAATCTAGGCAAAGCATTTTTCCATCAATTTTTAATAAAGAAGAAAATGAATCACATTCTTCACAAAAACCTTCAGAATAAATTTCTGGATCTTCCGCTTTACTTAATTTATAAGATTGTTCCTTAATTTCTGCTAATTCTCCTAGATCAGAATACAAACTAGGATCTATTTTCAAAATATCTTTAATAGTTATAATTCCAATCATTTTCCCATTAGATAATACTGGAAGTCTTTTGAAACCATAATTTCTCATTTTAACAAGAGCTTCAGAAATCATGGCAGATGGTTTAATAACTGCCACTTTTTTTCTAGCAATATCTATAACTTTAATCTTTTTCAAATTTAAATCCGGTTTTTTTAAAAAAGCCCATAAAATATCTCTAGAAAAAATCATTCCAACAAGTTTTTCTTTTTCCATTAAGGGAATACTATTCATACTTTTTCTAACCATTATCTTTGTACAAACATGGAGATTATCTTTCGGATTTACACTGACCACTTTTCTAGTCATTACATCGCCTACTGCTAATTTCCTTTGCAACATATTATTCGAATGATTAACTATATTTTAAGCATTTAGATAGTTTGAAGTAATAAAGATTAGAATTCTATCTCATAAATCTTTAAAAATTGATTTCTTAACTACATTTCATGTCAGAGAAACAACCAGTTTATATTCTTCCAGAAAACGTTTCAAGAACTTTAGGAAGGGATGCACAAAGAAATAATATTTTAGCAGCCAAAATTGTTTCTGATATAGTTAAAACAACATTGGGGCCTAAAGGGATGGATAAAATGCTGGTCGATTCAACTGGAGAAATAATTGTTACAAATGATGGTGTAACAATATTAGAAGAATTAGAAATTGATCATCCTGCTGCAAAAATGATTGTGGAGATAGCAAAAACACAAGAAGCAGAAGTAGGGGATGGAACAACTACTGCAGTTATGTTGGCAGGAAAATTACTTGAAAATGCAGAGAAACTTTTAGATAAAAAAGTACACCCGACAGTTATTACCAAAGGGTATAATCTAGCAGCCAAAAAAGCAAATGAAGATGTGAAAGAATTATCTTTGTTAATCACTGATAGAGAAATATTAAAAAAAATTGCGATGACTGCGATGACTGGAAAGGGAGCAGAAGGGAATAGGGAAAAATTTTCAGAAATTATTGTATCAGCTATAGATCAAGTATCAAAAGGAAATAATGTTGATTTAAATGATATAAAGATTGAAAAACAAAATGGAAGTGATGTTGAAGATAGTCAACTTATTCAAGGATTAGTATTAGATAAAGAAGTAGCTAATGAATCTATGCCTAGAAAAATAGAAAATGCAAAAATCGCCTTATTAGATTTTCCATTAGAATTGAAAAATCCTGAAATTGAAACAAAAATCTCAATCTCAACTCCTGAACAATTACATAATTTTATAGAATCAGAAGAAAAATCTCTAAAAGAAATGACTGATAAAATAATAAACTCTGGGGCAAAAGTTGTTTTCTGTCAAAAAGGAATTGATGATGTAGCTCAATATTATTTAGCTAAAGCTAATATTTTTGCATGTCGAAGAGTAGCTAAATCTGACATGGAAAAATTAATAAGAGCTACATCTGGAAAAATGGTTTCAAATATTGATGAAATATCAGAAGAGAATTTTGGATTTTCAGAAATAGTTGAAGAAGTGAAAAAGAATGAAGAATCATTGATTTATATCAAAGGATGTAAAAATCCAAAAGCTGTAACAATTTTATTAAAAGGAAGCACAGAACATATAACTGCCGAAATGGAAAGAGCAATTAAAGACGGATTGGGAGATGTTTGCTCAGCAATCAAAGAAGGGAGAGTTGTAGCTGGAGGGGGATCAATTGAAATAGAGTTAGCAAAAAGATTAAGAGAATATTCAAGAACTCTTGCTGGAAGAGAACAATTAGCTGTAGAAGAATTTGCAAGAGCATTAGAATCAATTCCTGAAACACTTGCAGAAAATGCTGGATTAGATCCAATAAATATTTTAACAGAATTAAAAAAAAGCCATGAGTCAGGACGAACCAAAGATGGATTAAATCTTTTTACAAATAAAATAGAAGATTGTTTTGAGGCCGGAATTATTGAACCAGCCAAAATAAAAACTCAAGCAATTACTTCTGCAACAGAAGTAGCGACAATGATTTTAAGAATAGATGATGTCCTTATGTCTTCAAGCAAAGCAGGACCAATGAGTCCAAAAGGATTGCCTCCACAATTCTCGGGAATGGACTAACATAAAAAAAGTCAATTCAAAATCATACTTACCTCATTATTATTTTCAAATAATTCTGCTATATTATTTTCTACATCAATAACGAATCTCAAATTTTCAGAAGATCTAGAAATCTTGGCGTTAGTAACATTTAGAATCTTTTTTACTCCTACTCCTATCTCGCCAAGATTTACATAATTTTTACCATCATCAAATTCGACAGCTTCTTCATCATGATAGATAGTTAATGGAACATCCTTTGCAGATATCAGTCCTTGATTAAGAACTTCTATATAAAAATCAAGATACTTACCAGACTTACTAGCTTCAACTTTCTCTATTTTCAGATCAGAAGCAGAATCTTGCTCATATAGATCATTCAAATCTTCAATTATATAATCATCAATTTCTTGATCACATTCTAAAGTAGGGTATAGAACACTTCCAGGATTATCATTATGTTCGAATCCCAAGGAATGCAAAATTTCATGCAAGGCAACAATAGGAAGATCATTACATCTCTCTTGTCTAAATAATGAAATTTTTCCCTCTAAAATCACATCATAAATACTAGTATTCAAAACAGATGCTGGACCTCCTTCTCCAGCTATAAAATAATCTTCATTTTCGGATTCTGGAGGAATATCTGAACAAAGAATCTTTATTTGTCCAATCTGTGATGGATAAAATTCTAAAGTTGTTTTAACCTCTAAAATTCTAAAAGCTTCTAAAACCTGTTCCTTCTTATTTGAATCACAAATCTCATCAATTGTATAACTAATTTTTCTAGAAGGATACCTCATATTTTCAGAGAATTGTTTTCCTCTTGAATATTCTATCAATTCAGATTCCCCATTACCACCAACAAAAGTGAACTCCCTCTCTTCTTGCGGAAAATTAAGATAAAGGTAATAAATAGAAACAAAAAGTATTATGGATAATAACAAAATAAATGCTACTTTTGCCGTATTCATAAAATGTAAAGAATAAAAGATTATATAAATTTATCAAAAATAATAGCTGAATACATTTTAATATCTATAAAACTATAAATTTATATGGTAAAAAGAATAAAATCAAAAAATGAAATATATTTTCAATGTGAATCTTGCAATCTTTGCTTTGAAAAAGAAATAATAGCCAAGCAATGTGAAGATTTTTGTAAAAAATATAAAAGTTGCAATCTTGAATTAATTAAAAACGCTATAAAAATAAAATAAATTATTCTAAAGAACAGCCAGTTAATTGGGCCAGTTGATTTACCCCAAGTACAGAAGAAGTTCTTGATCCATCAGAAAATTCCCAAGTAGGATAAGCTTCTATATTCGCAGATGAACATGTAGCAGATTGCCCTCCACCAGATGAAGCACATTCTATATAATTTACGTGCTTGAAACTTGAACCAAATATCTCTTTTTGTTTTTTACAAGCACCACACCAAGAAGCACCATACATTTTAGCCCCATTATCAGACAAACATTTAGCAAAATTTCCGCTAATCCCAGCTTTATCTGATTTAGGCATAACTAGATAAAATAAAAAAACAACTAAAACTATTCCTAGAATTATTTTAAATGTTTTATTCATACAAATTAATTATCAAAATGTATTATAAAGTTTACTAATCAAATTTACCAAATATTTACTAAGAGCATACATTTTAATATATAAATATCTAATTTTATTAAATAAAAAGAGAATAGCAAATTGATAAACAAAGAAATATTAAAAGCTTGGAAAAAAATTTATTTTGACTGGAAATATACCATTTCTGCAACAATTATCTCCTCTTTGGTTTACACTTTAAACGTATTTATAACGCATTATAATGATGTAACTCTGTATTTTAAAAGAGAGGGATTTATCAAAGCATTTGGATTTTTATTTTTACTAAGTAAAAACTATCACAAAACAATCACTCTATGGTCATTTATAACCCTTTTATTTATTAGCATTTTAACTTCAATTCTTTTAACTTTAATTTTTTTCAGAATTAAATCTTTAAAAGTAGATAAAAATCAAAAAAAAATAGGTTGGATCCCATCAGTAGGATTATTCTTGGGGATAGCTGCACCCGGTTGTGCCGCTTGCGGAATGGGATTATTAGCTTTCTTCGGATTTACAGGAACCTTCCTATCTTTTCTTCCATTAAAAGGAATAGAAATTTCATTACTTGCAGTAGGTATCCTAGCATTTTCTGTTCTAAAAATATCCAAAACTTTATTAGGGTGTAATTCTTGCCAAACTAACTTAAATAGAAAATGAAAGGAGGTTCAACATGACAGAAGAAAAAGAAAACATTGAAGAAGAATCTAAAGAAGAACAGAATTTAGAAAAAAAAGAAGACAAATCTGGTGAGACCGTAACTTTTAAGAAAGAAACTTTGTGGAAAACATCCACTTTTGTTTTAGCAGCAGTTTTATTATTAGTAGTAGTATTTGGAGTTCTTCCAGGAAATGGAACTACTGGAAATGTAGTTGCTGATCAACCTTCTGCAGCACCTGGAGCTCCAACACCTGGAGTCAAAGTAGATGTAGAAATAGGAGATTCACCAATTAAAGGAGATAAAAATGCTCCAGTTACAATAGTAGAATTCTCAGATTACGAATGTCCTTTCTGTGCAAGATTCTATTCACAAACACTATCTCAAATTCAAAAAGAATATATTGATACAGGGAAAGTTAAATTAGTGTTCAAAGATTTCCCTCTAGGATTTCATCAAAATGCTCAAAAAGCTGCAGAAGCGGCAAGATGTGCTAGAGATCAAGGAGGAGATGAGAAATACTATTTAATGCATGATAAGCTATTCGAATTAGGAGTAGTGGGCGGAGTTGATTCATTCAAACAATATGCTAAAGATCTTGGACTTGACAGTTCTAAATTCGATAGTTGCTTGACATCAGGAAAATATGGAGAAGATGTTAAGAAAGACATGAGTTATGGTTCAACTATTGGAGTTAAAGGAACACCTGCCTTCTTTATCAATGGAAATCTTGTAAGCGGTGCACAACCATTCCAAGTATTCCAACAAGCAATAGAAGCAGAACTTTAATAGAATATTTTTTTATTTTTATTTTTATTTTTTTTAATCAAATTTATATAGTTCTTTTTGTTTTTTCAAATTATGAACTTAAGATTTAGTAATCTATTTGTACAGATTGCTTTAATTCTGAGCGCAGCTTCAGCTTTAATATATGAAATTGTTGTAACAGATACTTTATTTTTTTATTTTATAGAAAGCACTTATTCTTTAGCCACAGTTTTAAGTGTTTTTTTATTTGGTTTAGGTGTTGGTTCATTATCAATATATATTTTATTACCTAAAATAAAAAATAAAAAATTTCTATTTGGGTTCTTACAAATTTTTATAGCATTTTACGCATTCCTAGTTTTGTTCAATTTAACTGAAATAATTGGAAGAATTTCTACTTTAGGGACATTTCTTGTAAGTTTTATACTCCTATTAGTTCCAACTATTTTTCTTGGAGCAATATTTCCATTAGCAGGTTCAATATTGAAAGAACCTAAAAAAGATAATCTGGGTTTAATTTATTCTGTAGATTTATTAGGTGCTATTGCAGGAAGTTTAATTGCAGGTTTTTTACTTATCCCCCTATATGGGCATAAAGCAACAATAATATTTGCAGGAGGGTTAAATCTTATTTCAGCCGGATTTATTTTTCCAAAAAAACATAAACTTCTCCCATTACTTTTTTCCATCATTTTATTTATTCTCTTTATTAATTTGGGAAATTTTGTAATTGGAGAACAAAAAGAATATGATTTTTATTCCACTTCCCCTTATGGAGTTGTTAAAATCAAAGAAGGAACTTTATATATAGACGAAAAGAGTCAATGCAGTTCTAATTATGGACAAGATGCGTCTGAAAGATTAATGGCTGATTATGCTTTGAGCAATTTAGAAAAGGAGAAAAATATAGATGTTTTGAACATAGGTCTTGGTTGTGGATTAACAATTGAAAGGGCATTAAATTATGATGTGCAAATTGATATTGTGGAAATAAATCCTAAAGTGGTTTTAGCAAACAAATTAATTAGTAATGTATTAAAAGAAAAAAGGGTAAATTTAATCATAGATGATGGATTAGATTTTTTAAGAAAGAAAGATAAAAAATACGATGTAATTTTGATTGATGTCCAAAACCCTCTTGCAATTTCTTCTTCAAATCTATACACAGTTGAAGCATTCAATATAATAAAAGAATCTTTAAATGAAAATGGAATTTTTGCTCTTTGGAACTATGAAGGAAATAATCAAAAATATCTAGATGTAATTTATTATTCAATGAAGGAAGAATTTAATTTTGTATATCAATATCCTGAAGTTTTTGTAGCCTCAAATCAGAAACTATCTGAAAAAGAATATAGTCCGGTAGGAGAATATATAGTTAATACTATTGACAAAAAAATAATCCCTGATCACTATTATGATATTAGGAATTGAATGTACAGCACATACTTTTGGGGTTGGGATAGTTAGAGCTGGAAAAATTTTAGCTAATCAAAAAGACATGTATAAACCAGAGAAGGGAGGGATAATTCCAATGGAAAGTGCCAAACATCATAAAGATGTAGCTGAGATTATTTACCAAGAAGCCTTAGAACAAGCAAAGATTTCCGAAAAAGAATTGAAAGGAATTGCCATATCTATTTCACCAGGGCTTGCTCCTTGTTTATTAGAAGGATTAAGATTTGCTAAAAAGAAAGCAAAAGATTTGAATCTTCCTCTAATCCCCGTCAATCATTGCATAGCTCATTTAGAAATTGGTCAAAATGTTGGATCAAAAGATCCTGTTTTGCTTTACGCTTCCGGAGCAAACACACAAATTATAGCTTATTCATCTAATAAATACAGAGTATTTGGAGAGACTTTGGACATGGGAATTGGAAATTTCATAGATAGTTTTGCTAGATATGTTGGAATACCTTTTCCAGGAGGTCCAGAAATAGAGAAAAAAGCGAAAAACGGGAAATTAATAGAACTTCCTTACTCAATAAAGGGTATGGATTCAAGTTTTTCCGGAATGTTAACTAAACTAAAACAATTATATGATAAGGGGTATACTTTACAAGATTTATCTTATTCTTTGCAAGAAACCTCTTTTGCAATGTTAGTAGAAGCGGCAGAAAGAGCAATGGCGCACACCGGAAAAAATGAGCTTGTTTTGGGAGGTGGAGTGGCTTGTAATGAAAGATTACAAGAAATGTGTAGAATTATGTGTGGAGAAAGGGACGCAAAATTCTTTTGTCCAGATAAACAGCTTTTAGTAGACAATGGCGCAATGATAGCTTTCACTGGAGAAATAATGTCTAAATCAGGAAACAAAAAAGATTTAGAAACAATAGATATTCTCCCAAGAGAAAGGACTGACGAAGTATTAATTAATTGGAGATAAATTTTTTTACTTAAACTAGATCTCCACGCTAACACTCTACTATCGGGCTCAAATTATTTATGAGAGCAAACTTTATAAACTCGTTTTTCAATCATCTCTCATCAATGAGGATTTAGGTTGCTCTAAAAACTGAGATAAAATGGACATATATAACATAATAGAAAAAGCTAGAAAAACTGGTAAAATAGACAAAGGTACAAACGAAGTTACCAAAGCTATAGAGAGAGGAGTAGCGAAAGCAGTTTTTTATGCTTCTGATGTTAACCCTAAAGAAATAGTTCAACATTTAGGAATTATATCCAAAGAAAAAAATATTCCTTCTTTTGAAGTTGATTCAAAACAAAAATTAGGCATAGCTGCAGGAATCTCAGTTTCTACATCCTCTATTGCAATAATTGATGCTGGAGATTCTCAAAAAGAATTAAATGGGCTAAAGATAGAAACTACAAATGGCGGAGAAAAAGAATCAGAATAAAAGGGACTTAGATTCCACAAAAAAGATTAGCAGTGATAAACCAGTTAAAGCTTCTGTTTTAAAATTAATTGCTAGGACTGGAGCAAGAGGAGAAGTTACACAAGTTGAATGCAAAATATTAGAAGGAAAGAATTCTGAAAGAATTATGAGAAGAAATGTTAAAGGGCCCGTAAGAATTGGAGATTTATTGACTCTTAGGGAAACTGAAATTGAAGCAAGAAGAGTAAGGGGAGTAACTAAAGGGGCTCACGCATAAATGGTCAAAGCAAAATGTATTTTTAGCGGAAAAGAACAAGAAGATTACAAAGGAGTTTATTTATTGAAAAACGATGGCTCGGTTAATTACTATTCTTCATCAAAAGCAATAAAAAACCATCTTAAATTAAAAAGAGATAAACGAAAAGTGAGATGGGCTGAAGCATTTCATATTACTAGAGAAAAACGTAAAAAAAGAGAAGCTGAAAAAATAAAAAAAACTAAACAAAAATAAAATGGCCGTTTTTAAAGGAGAAGGATTTAGAGTTCATTACGAATCAAAAAGGAAGCATTTGGATTTAATTCTCCAAGATATAAATCCTTCTGAAGGTTTTGAAATGGTTAATTTTGATGTTATAGATGGTAGAAATACAGAAGAATATTCTTTATTTCTTGGAGAGAAAAAATCAATTAATGGACACCCCTTAAAAATACAATTTGAATATCTTTATGAAGCTAAAAATGGAGAAAACTCTATTTATTTAAAATTATATGCTCCTCAAAATTATAGATGGGACAAAATGTATCGTCTATAAGAGCATATTTAGAGTAAGGTTTTTAAATGAATCTCTCCTTTTTTTAAAGAATATAAATACTTAAATTCTAAAAAATTTAGTATGGAAATTAAGAATCTAGAGAGAAATGGACACTAAAAAATCAGATTATAAAGCTGAACAGATAAAGGTTATGGAGGGCCTTGAAGCTGTTAGAAAAAGACCTGGAATGTACATTGGAAGCACTGGCAAGTCAGGATTGCATCATTTAGTTTACGAAGTTGTAGATAATGCAGTAGACGAAGCAATGGCAGGTTATTGTGACTTAATTGAAATTAGTTTAAATAAAGATGGTTCTGTAACAGTGAGAGATAATGGCAGGGGGATACCGGTAGATATTCATAAAAAATATAAAATTCCAGCAGTAGAAGTTGTAATAACAAAACTTCATGCTGGTGGAAAATTCGATAAAGGAAGTTATGCTATCTCTGGAGGTTTACATGGAGTAGGAATTAGCGTGGTTTCAGCTCTTTCTAAATTAATGAAAGTAAATATCAAAAGAGATGGAAAAATTTACCAACAAGAATACGAAATAGGAAAACCCTTATACAAATTAAAAACTTTAGGAACTACCAAAAAAGAAAATACTGGAACTGAAATAACATTCTTTCCAGATGAAGAAATCTTTTCAACAACAAAGTTCGACTTTTCTATTCTACAAACCAGATTCAGGGAAATAGCTTTTCTAAATAAAGGAATTAAAATAAAATTGTTAGATGAGAATACTCAAAAATCTGAATTATTCCATTATGAAGGAGGGATTATAGAGTTTGTTAAATGGGTAAACAAATCAAGGGAAGCGTTGCATAAACCAATTTATTTCAAAAAAACTGAAAATGATATTATAGCGGAAATCTCAATACAGTATAATGAAGGATATCAAGAAAACATCATGGGATTTGTAAATACAATTAATACTGTTGAAGGAGGGACTCATGTAGCAGGATTTAGAACAGCTTTAACAAGAGCAATTAATGATTATGCTAAGAAAAACAAAATGATCAAATTAGGTAATTTGAATGGTGACGATGTTAGAGAAGGATTAGCTGTAATTATTTCTGTAAAAGTTCCAGAACCACAATTCGAAGGACAGACAAAAACTAAATTGGGAAATTCGGAAATAAAGGGAATAATTGATAGAATTTGTATGTCTTCCTTGGTAGAATTTTTCGAAGAAAATCCAAGCGTCGCAAGAAAAATTGTTGGTAAAGCAATTGATTCTCAAAAAGCAAGAAATGCAGCTAGGAAAGCTAAAGAATTAGTTAGAAGAAAAAGCGCATTTAGCGTGGGAGGACTTCCAGGAAAATTAGCTGATTGTTCAAAAAGAAAAGCTGAAGAAACAGAATTGTATATAGTTGAAGGTGATTCTGCTGGAGGTAGCGCTAAACAAGCAAGAAATAAAGAATTTCAAGCAATACTCCCATTGAAAGGAAAGATCTTAAATGTCGAAAAAGCTAACCCTGCAAAAGTTTTCTCAAGTGAACAAATTTCCAATCTAGTAACTGCGATAGGCACTGGAGTTGGAGATCAGTTCGATATTAGTAAATTAAGATATAATAAAATAATAATTATGACTGACGCGGACGTGGATGGTGCCCATATTATGACTTTGTTGTTGACTTTCTTTTATAGATTTATGAAAGAGTTGATAGATAATGGAAATGTTTACCTTGCAGTTTCTCCACTTTACAAAATTAAAAAGAAAAGAGACATATATATTTATTCAGACAATGAATTAAAAAAGATACTTGAAGAAGCAGGAGATACAAAAATAAATGTTCAAAGATTTAAAGGGCTTGGTGAAATGAATCCAGAACAGTTATGGGAAACAACCATGGATCCGAAAGCAAGATTATTAAAGAAAGTGAATATCGAAGACAATTTCAAAGCAGATGAAACATTT
>PSPM01000010.1:0-7875 GCA_004195435.1 Candidatus Parvarchaeota archaeon
TTCTTTACCAAAAATACCCAACTTTCCCTCTCCAGTCATTGCCCAACAATCAAATATTGTGTTAGCTGTTTCTCTTTCTATAATTTCCTTTGCCTTTTCTGGTTTATCCAAATTTATTTTAACTCCGCGAATATTTTCTTCTCCTGCAAATTGCTCGCAGGCATCCGTTTTCCCAGAAGTACTTATGCAAATTTTTTCAGTAGTGCACTGCAAGGGAACTATCTGTGTTCCAAGTGGCAAAGTAGCTCGCTCAATTATTGAAAGCTTACACAGCTCTCTATTAGTCATATTGCCCTGGTCAAAAAATAAAGAAAGAAACATAACGACCACGATAAATCCGGCAATAGCTAGGACTATCATTATAATCTGCTGTGAAGATACCTCTCCTCTTTTTTCCATATTTCTCTCAACCATATTGAACTTATATTTTTAACCTCCAGTCAATCTATTAATCAAAAAATAAATTGCGCTACTCCCAGCTATGAAAATCAAAATCCAAACTAAAATCGTCACAATTGTTCTTTCTGAAAGTCCTTTTTTATTTTTCATTTTATTCTATGTTTAAATTTGAGGTTCTACTTGGTCATCTGGAAGCAAGGGGAAATCATCAAAAGTTGGTGGCCTAAATTTAGAATTATAAACTAGCATAATATTCTCAATAGATTTTGAGAGGTAATACGAATAAGAATTTTCTTCCGTTACTAATTCTACCTTTTCTTCTTGTCCCTCTTTAATCAATTTTGCTGATAAAATCGTTCCTTCGCAAGATGCTGAGTTCTTACTCCAAACATAAAATAGATAATCATAAAATTTTGATCCCTCACCTCCAGAATGCCTCTTCCCCCTTCCTAAATAATCATAATTCCAGGCATATTGTCCAGAAAGTTGTTTTTTCCAATGCAAATTCCAATAGTTTTCACATTCAACTACTACTTCCCAATCATTCACCCAGTCACTTCTATCATCAAATTTTATCTCAGGCATGCTAGAATATTTGTCTTCTCCGAACTTTTCATCATTTAAATCAACAACCAAATAAGGATTCATTTTCCTAACTGTATAACTCTTCCCAGCAAATTTAACAAACTTTTCATAATCTTCTCCGGCCAAAATTTGATCTCTCCATTCAATTATTTTTTTATTTGATTTCGCATAGTAATTGGAATCAAACTTTCCCATACCATCTCCAACTTTTTTAATAAACTTAGGTTCATCATTATAAGGTATTTGGATAGTTTCTTCATAGACAGTTCCAACATAGGGCTTTTCTAATTTATTTATAAATTGATGCATCGGTTTCTTATGAAGAACAACTTCTGATAGTCTAAAGTTTCCTGTCCGAAATTTATAAGGAGTTTTTCTCTCCCCCATAAAAAACGCCTCAAAATTTTCCTCAGCTTCTACAACATTAATTTCATGATCTCCTAAAATTAAATTCTCTTCTTTTGCTAATTTCCAAGATCTTCCATCATAATGATAAAGTTCATTATCTTCTAAATTATAACCAATTATAGCATCTCCAACCAATTCTGTGTCTTGCTCGAACGTGGGCAAAAACTTGAAAAAATTGGTAAATTTACCGAACTGCCCGCCGGCACCTATCAAGACAAGAATTAAAACTATTACTGCGACAATTCCTAAAATTAATTTATTTATAGGCAAACCCTGTCCTTTTTTATTCATCTTCCAAATCTAAAAACATCTTTAAAATAATTAATCGCACTAATCCCCCTTCCGCTAATTATCATATAGAGTATGAGAACAAAAATTAAAACAGCAATCCCGATCATCCAGGGAATAAGTGTCTCCCAAACAACTCCCTTTTTCCCGAACCCCTTTATTTTCATTAAAATATATATAAATTATTTATTATAAATCTAACCATACATTTTATAACTTTCTTTTTCATTTAATTTATAATAAAGGGGAATAAATGCCAACTGCAGAAGAAATTCTAAGAAAATATAGTAAAAAGATAGGGGATAAAATTGAACCTAATTCTTTAGGAAAAAAAGGTTTTTCCAAAGAATATTCTAAATTTAGAAAAGAAATGGTTCCTGAGCTTACAAGATATGAAAGATGGGCTAATACTCTTGGAAATTTAATAAAAATAAAGGGGTCTAAAAAAGACGAAAAAAAAGTTGGAAAAGCTTTAGAGATAGCGCATCTTGAAGTAACTCCTGGACAAGCTCTAACCCTTGCAGTAGTTTCACTTTTGATAGCTTTCTTCATCACTTTACTTTCGATAACAGCAATTTACCTGATAACCGGAACCTTCCAATTACTACTTGGGTTCCTAGGCCTGCTAGTTAGCTTATTCATATTTTATTATACTTATTCTATGCCTCAGAGATTAGCAAATTCTTGGAGACTTAAAGCCTCATCCCAAATGGTTCCTGCAATTCTTTACATAGTAGTTTATATGAAACATACTTCCAATTTGGAAAGAGCCATACAATTCGCATCACAACATCTAGAAGGACCTCTTGCCCTAGATTTCAGAAAAATATTTTACAATGTAGAGATAGGAAAATTTTCATCTATAAAGCAATCAATTAATAATTACCTTGGAACTTGGAGTGATTATTCTCCGGAATTTGTAGAATCTGTTCATTTAATAGAATCCAGTTTATATGAACCAATTGAAGGAAGAAGAATACAAATTCTTGAAAAATCATTACAGGTAATTTTGGATGGAGTTTATGAAAAAATGCTTGCATATACTAGGGAGATCAAAGGCCCCCTTACTAACTTATATATGCTCGGAATAATTCTTCCAACTCTTGGACTCGCCTTGCTACCATTAGCATCTGCATTAATGGGAGGCATAATTCAATGGCAGCATATAATGATAATCTTCAATGTATTAATCCCTTTCTTAGTTTTCTATATGACTACTGAGGTGCTTCTAAAAAGACCTGGAGGGCATGGAGAAGCATCGATAGCAGAATTAAATCCAGACTACAATAAATTTAATTCGAAAAAACCTTGGGTAATTGCTTCATTCATTGCCATACCTTTGCTAATAATTGGATTGCTCCCATTCATTTTCCAAATAGGATTTTTAACTTCTCCATTCGGTCTTGAAAATGATTATACCTTTAAACAAATTGGAATTGGATTTAACGAGAATATTGCAAATACAAAAATATTTGACTTCAAAGAAGTTGATGGATCTTTGATAGGTCCTTTTGGCCCTGGATCGATCTTCTTAAGTTTATTTATCCCCCTATCTATTGCTGTATTCTTTTCGACAGCTTACAAAAGGAAAACAAAGGATCTCATAGTTTCTAGAAATCATACAAAAGCACTTGAAAAAGAATTCGCAAATTCAATTTTTCAACTAGGAAATAGATTAGGGGATGGAACTCCTGCAGAAATTGCATTCTCAAAAGTTGCTCATTCAACTCAAGGGCTTAAAACTCAGAAATTTTTCTCATTAGTTAATCAAAATATTCAACAATTAGGAATGACTTTGGAAGAAGCGATATTTAATCCTAAGAGGGGAGCAATTATCTATTACCCTTCTGCATTAATTTCTACAAGCATGAGGATTCTTGTAGAATCGGTAAAAAAGGGATTAAAAGTTGCAGCTAGAAGTTTAATGTCAATATCTGAATACATAAAAAATATTCAAAAAATAAATAATCGACTTAAAGACTTATTAGCAGAAGTTGTTTCGGACATGAAATCAAACATGGTTTTCCTTGCCCCACTTTTAGCAGGAATTGTAGTGGGCTTGTCTGCAATGATAAGTTCGATCTTGAATCAATTACAAGCACTTGCGATTGCCGGACAAGGAGATTCACAAATCGCAGGACTTGGATCTGTAGCAAATATTATGCAAATTTTTGACATCACAAAAATAATTCCGCCTTACTTCATTCAAGTAACTATCGGGATCTACATTGTAGAAATAATATTTATTTTAACTGCTGCACTTGTAACAGTTGATTCAGGAAAGGATAAGTTAAAGGAAAAATATGAATTATCGAAAAATCTTCGTAGAGGAATACTTATCTATCTAGGAACGGCGTTCATCTCTACCTTAGTTTTGACCGTTCTATCGGCAATCGCATTGCAGGGGATAACATGATCAAAACAATAAAAAGAGGAGCAATACAGGCAGTAAAGAACTGCATGCAAATAAGTGAAAAAGATTATGTGGTTATAATTACCGACAAAGCTACACAAAAAGTTGCATCAGAAATTGAAAAAGAATCTAAAAAAATAACTACTAGAGTAAAATTATTTGTTCTTGAAGACTATGGAAAAAGACCTCTAAAAAAATTTCCAGAAGAAATAAAAGAATCTTTGAAAAATTCTACAGCTAGTTTTTATATGGCTGAAATTAATAAAGGGGAAAAAAATGTATTAAGAAAACCACTAATGAAATTCTCACTTACTAAAGGTAGGCAGGCTCACATGCCAAATATAACTGCTAAACTAATGCGTCAAGGAATGAATACTGATTACAAAAAAATAAAAAAGATCTCTAAAAAAGTTTATAAGATAGTTTCAAAGGCGAAAAAAATAAAAGTTTCAACAAAAAAAGGAACTAATTTGGTGGCCACATTCAACTCGAAAAATGACTGGATAATTGCTGATGGAGATATAAAAAATTCTCCAGTTAAGTTGAGCAACTTGCCAGATGGAGAAGTCTTCACAACACCTGGGGAAGTAAATGGAACTGCAGTTGTTGATGGATGTATTGGAGATTATTTCATTAAACTTGGAAAACTCAAACATCCAATCATAGTAAAAATAAAGAAAAATAAAGTAGAAAGTATAAAAACAAAAAACAAAAGCTTAGAAAAAAAGCTTAGAAAGTATATAAAACAAGATCAAAATGCTTGTAAAATCGGAGAATTTGCCATTGGAACAAATATTGGATTGAAAAAAATAGTTGGCAATTTGTTGCAAGATGAAAAATTTCCTGGAATTCATATAGCTCTTGGAGATTGCTTAGGAGAATTCACAAAAGCGAAAAAGTGTTCTAGTAAAGCTCATCTAGATATGGTAATAACCAAAACAAATATTGAAGTTGATGGAAAAGAGATTATGAGAAACGGGAAATTTATTAAATCGATTCTAAAATAATCATTTGAATTTTTTTGCACTTTTCATCAACCAAGTTTTCCATTCTGGAAAAACTCTCTCGGAAACTGGTAAACCAACTTCTCTAGAAATTTCATTACTAATTTTATGAAATGCTCCATTTGAGAGAGAGTTAAATTCTGATTCCATTAATTCGGGCATATTCAATTTTTTTGCAATATCAACTACTTCTTGTTTGATCTTTCCTCTTAATAAAATATTATCATAGACAGCATCCCAATTTCCAGCCCACCCTTTAACATTTGCAGCAATAGACTTAATTATTTCAGAATCTCCATTAACCAGGTGATCCGTTGGTTCAAGTTCATCTTTCTCAACATTATATTTTAATAAATCAACAAAACCCCCTTCTTCCATTGGGTCTTTTGTCCAATGTTTCCTCACTTCTGAAAGCTGAACTAGTCTTTTCATGGAATGTAATCCGTCTGGTGATTTTATAGGATTTGCCACAGCTATAATGTCTGTTGCCTTAAAACTGGTAGTTGCAACTCCTAGATCATTAACAACTCTATCAAAAACTCCATAAGGCGAAGCTCCGTGAATGGTGCCTGCAACCACGTTGGCTAATGCTCCGACTCTCATTGCTTCATAAAGAGCTTTAGCTTCCAAGCTTCTGACTTCTCCAACTATTAAAGCAGAATCTCCTAAACGTAAACTTGCTCGAATACCTTCAGAAGCTTCAACCTCATTTGTAGCTTCTAGAAGTGCGCTTCTAACTTTCATTCGCTGGATATTATATCCTATTTTTCTTAATGAGTCTACTGGCAATTCCAAAGTATCCTCGATAACTATTGATCTAACACTTGGCATTATTTCTAACATTAAACTACCAAGTAAAGAAGTTTTACCAGAACTCCTAGTTCCGGCAATTAATAAAGTTCTTGATCCGTCAATGAGGAAACTTAGAAGTCCAGCACTAAAAGAATTAATCATTTTATTATTAATGAATAAGGGTAAAGTCCAAGGATCATCTCTCTGTCTCCTCAAAGCGAAGGCCGGACCATGTGGGGACAAAGGTTTTTGAATTGCTGCAACTCTTGCTCTAACTTTTCCAAAACTTAAATCGGTATCTAAAATAGGATTTGCTTCATCCAAAGGCCTTCCAGACATCAATCTAAGTTTTGCAGAATAAGATTCTGCATCTTCAGAACTAGGAAGAACATTAGTAACACATTCTCCGAATTTAGAATGTCTAACGAAAATAGGATTTTGAGAAATTGGAGAATTTAAATAAACATCTTGTAAATTTTCATCGGA
Organism: Candidatus Parvarchaeota archaeon; assembly: GCA_004195435.1. Classification (GTDB taxonomy): domain Archaea; phylum Nanobdellota; class Nanobdellia; order Pacearchaeales; family GW2011-AR1; genus PSPM01. The sequence goes on from PSPM01000010.1 coordinate 6,376, forward strand.
CAAAAGAATCTCTATAACTCCAAATCCAATAGTTTGTCTAACAAGAATTCTAGATAATTTATTCAATTCATTGAAAGCTAAAGGAATTCCTTTACTTTCAGCTAGCTCCCTCAACAAATCTCTTGAAATATTAAAAAAGATGCTTCTAACTCTTTCAGGATCTGTAAACTCCTCCGCCTTTGGTTCATGCTCAACTAATACTCCTCTTGCTAGATTAAGAAGCATATGATATTCCTCACTTAGAACATATTCTGGAGGCATCACGTGATAAATTATTCGAGAATCAGCTTTTCTTTTCAGAATACTAACACTTATTTCATCACCTTCGGAATTTAAATAATATTGATCAACAAGGTCCACATCGTTAGGAAATTGGGAAATTAATCGTGTAAAAGTAAAATTTGGCAAAATGTCTGGCTGAAAAATTAAATTATAAACACTTCTATCCCCGATAGAATATTCGTTAATTGCCTCCCCGATAGATTTTATAATTGAAGTGTCCTCCAATAAGTCTCTTAATCTTTTAAGCAATCTAATATAATTTTTTAATCTGGAATCCTCTTGCGGAATGGATTTCATTTCTTCAGTATGGACAATTATTCTTTTCTTAACATCTAAATAACAAGAAATTGGATCTTGTTTTAATAAAGTCATTAAATAAGTAAGCTCTCGAAGAGCTATACTCACATTGGCTATCATTCTCAATTTAGCAGGAGATAGAATTTTTTCTTGTTTCATCAAAAAATTAAAAAGCTGAGCTATTTCTGCCAACATTTTAACTTGCTTAAAAGAATAATTATAATTTCTTTGTTGAACAAATATTATTCTAGAAACTCCTGGATTTTCTATTAATGAATCGATTGTTCGCGACATTGTTTCAGGAGAATCCACAAAAGAAGGGGTAATCGGCGCCCCCAAATAATTAATATACATAATATTCTCACCACCTTTGCTCATCACCTCAACCCCGTATAATGGGGAATTTAATTTGAAAACCATTTAACAATTTAATGTGAAGACGTATATTAAAATTATGCCTTCCTAACAAAACTATTTTAAACCCTTTGAGCTTTTACTTATGATGGTGGAAAATTATTCTAATGCTCAATATTCTGTTGATGCGAATACAAGAATTAGAGATCTTGAAGAAAAAACAAAAATCCTAAGGGAAAGAATTTTATTAGTTAGTAAAAATTTAGTTGACGAGAGAGAGAAAACATTTAATGAACTTCAAGAAACAAAAAAAATTTTGTTAGAATTGCAGGAAAAAAATATCCGCATGGAAGAATTTTTACAGAAATTAGCAGAACAAAATTCTGGACTTGCAAGAAAAGAAGAATTAATGATATTAAAAAGGCAATTCGATATGATCGAACCACATTTAAAATAAATGGCGACAATAGATGAAGTAAAACAAATGCAGTCTCAAGGAGTCTCGGAAGAAAATATAGTTTCAACACTCAGAGAAAAGGGAGTTCCCTACAGGGAAATTTCCGAATC
>PSPM01000010.1:7883-10041 GCA_004195435.1 Candidatus Parvarchaeota archaeon
ACAGCTCCACCCATGGAACAGATGCAACCTCCTATGGAACAGACAGCTCCACCCATGGAACAGATGCAACCTCCTATTACTCAAGAAACGCAAATGGGGCAACCTCCTCAAAATCAATTACCTCCACAAAAACCTATGGAAGAATCAATTATGCCTCCTCCAATGGCTCCAACAGCGCAAGCACCTCCTGAAAATTTTGGAAATCAGCCTCCAGCTCAAGGGAAAATAGCAGGAATGCAACAATCGATAGTGCAAACTGCGCCTTCCGCAGTTGAAGAATATATTCCTCCAGCTCCTGGATTTGAAGGAGAATCTCAAGAAGAATACGGAGGGCCCTATCAAGATGAATATGACGGATATGGATATGGGCAAGAACAACCAGAAATGAGCTCAGAAATAATCTCAGAGATATCTGAACAAGTTGTAGCAGAAAAAATTTCTAACGTTCGGAGAAACATGGAAGTATTAAAAGATTTTAAAACTACTGCAGAATCGAAAATTGAATCGGTTGACCAAAGAATAAAAAAGATAGAAAAAATAATTGACACTTTGCAAACAACAATTCTTAGGAAAGTAGGGGACTATGTTACAGATGTTAGCGACTTAAAATCTGAATTGATAGAAACTCAAAAAACATTTAAAAAATTAGGGAAAAAAGAAAAAACAACCAAAAGAAAATCTAAAAAATAATTATTTAGTTTTTACCAAAATCCAACTTACTACTGCAGTTACAGCCAATAACAAAGCCGCTCCTGCAACTCTAGGAGAATAAATCCAATCAGTTATTCTAAGAATATCTTGGTCTCCTCCTGGCAAATCACTTCCGGGCAAATAAGGACCAATAGTTGCAGAAAAAACTTTTATTCCCGAAATCAAAAAAATCAAGATCAGTAATCCGACAAAAAACCAACCAAGCCCTTTGCCAACTAATTCATCACTTTTTCCAATAAATCCTGCCAAAGCAAGTATAAAAAATAAAGCTACAATCAAAACAACAAACCAAGGAACGACATTTAATACTATCTGGTTGACACTTCCGGCTGTAACAAAAATAGTGGATATCAAAAAGGAAATAAATAATTGTATGAACTTGCTTTCTCCAAGAATTTTAGTTCTTGCCAATAAAGCAAACATTATTACAAAAACAATTAGAAAAACTAAAATGGGTGTAAAATAAGCTATAGAAGATATATCTGCAGGCATTTTTATCCCCTATGGGGTGCTATTGGGAGGGAAATAAGTTGTTGAGGTTGATCATCTCCTTTTTTACCACCCGACATTGCAACTCCAATTATCGCAGCTACTAACAAAACAAGAATAATAATTGTTGCAGCATATTCTTCCCAAAAGAAAGAGCCAAAATAATCAAGGTATGAAAAAGTTTGGGCAATAACTGCAAGCGCAATAAGGACTCCTAAAATCCCGTAAAACATGTACCATCCAGGCAAAGCTTCTTTTGGAACAAATAAACCAGTAAGTATAATGACTACTATTAGTGCAACGAGCCCCATTGCAAATCTAGGAAATAATTCCGTAAAAAAGATGGAAACAAATTCTAATCTAAGTGCCATCAAAGCAATAACCAAGGAAATTATCATTATAATTCCTTTATTCGTGCCTAAAATATTAGTTGCACTAAGAACTCCAAAAATAATTGCAAAAATTAGTAAGAAAGGCAAAAGCAAATCAAACACACCAGTCGTTTCCCAGGTATAAAGTATACTATAAATATCTAAAGGCATACTCAAAATAAACGAAAATGATTTATATATGTTTCTAAAGTAGTTTTCAAAATAAATAATTATTAAAAACCATGCCTGGTTTTTCCAAACATGGAAGATAAATACATTCTTATTAATGGGGCAGGAACTGTGGGAATAAGAGATGCAGACGTATTGTTAAGTTTGGATATCCCTTTAATATTAACCAAATATAATGCTTCAGAAGAAGACATAAAAACAAAAGAAATGAAGGCCCTATTAGATAGATACCCTAATTCAAATATAAAAATTTACGCTGGCCGAGGGAGTAACCTCGAAGAAAGAATTAGCAATTTTAAAGAGATTATTGGGAAATGTAATGGCTCTGTAGATGATATAGAATTCGACAAGGTTTCTTTAGCAATAGAATGCACTGATGGAAAAGAAGGAAGAGTATA